>NZ_JBEYVC010000094.1:0-40343 GCF_040643855.1 Streptomyces sp. NPDC047072
CGAACGCGGCGGCGGCGTTCGCGAGGCCGGTGGAGTACGCCTCCTTGGAGTTGTCCTCCCACCAGGACGCGAACCGCGGGTCGGTGTGCTTGCCTCCACGGAGGCCTGACCGGTCGTCACCGACTCCATGGCCTTCTGGATCGCGGTCGAGACCTGGTTGTACGCGGGCAGCCCGGGCCGGTAGTGGGTGTCGGCGACCAGCTCGGTGAAGAACTTGTTGGACGGCACCGAGTTCAGGTAGGTCGGGTCCGAGGCGACGTCCGTACGCACCGCGATGTTGGCGTTCGTCGCGTTCCACTTGGCCGCGTTGGTCTTCGTCTGGAGCGTCGTCGACAGGAACTTCCAGGCCAGGTCGGCGTTCTTGGCCTTCGCCGGGATCGACCAGGCCCAGCCGCCCGACATGCTGGTGCGGCCGGGTGCCTGACCGTTCTGCGTCGGCATCGCCGCGTAGCCCATCACGGACTGCCACTCGGTCCAGGGCTTTGCGGCCGCGGAGTTCCAGTTGTTCGGCATCCAGGAGCCGTCGATGTCGATCGCCAGCTTGCCCTCGGGCAGCAGCTCGGTGCCCACCGTGGTCCCGAAGTTGGCACCCAGCGCCTGCTCCTTGGACGGGCCGAGCCCCTGGCTGTAGACGGTGTGGACGAAGTCCAGCGAGTCCTTGAAGCCCTGGCTGCCCACCACCCACTTCTTCTGCGAGGCGTCGTAGAGCGACTTGTCACCGGCCGGGGTGCCGTACAGGAGCATCTCGAAGCCCTGCATCGAGGAGGCCTCGCCGCCCGCCTGCCCGGTGTACAGGTTCAGCGGGGTGACGTCGGGCAGCTTCGCCTTTATCTTCCTGGCCGCGCTGATCACGTCGGCCCAGGTCTTCGGCTGCCAGGGCACCGCGATCCCGGCCTTCTGGAGAAGCTGCTTGTTGTACCAGATACCGCGGGTGTCGGTGTCGTCCGGAACGGCGTAGATCTTGCCGTCGGAGGCACCGGTCACCGCGCCCTTGGCGGCCTTCGCGTACTGTGACCAGTCGGCCCACTTCGATGTGTAGGCGTCCAGGGGCTTGAGGTAGCCGCCGGCGATGTCGGAGTTGATCAGCGCGGTGTCCTCGTAGACCAGGTCGGGCGCGGTCGCGGGGGAGCGCATCATCAGCTGGAGCTTGGTGTAGTAGTCGTTCTCGGAGGCGACCACGGGGACCAGGTTCACCTTGGTACCGGGATTGGCCTTGGTGAACTCCTTCACCATCGAGGCGAGGAAGTTGGCCTGGAGCTTGTTGGTGCTGTCGAGGTTCTGCCAGTAGACGACCTTGATCGACTTGCTGGAGCTGCCTGACGAGCCCGAGCCGCAGGCGGTGAGTGTCAGTGCGGTGGCGGCGGTGAGAGCCGCGGCGGTGATGAGTCTGGCGCGCACAGTGGTTCCTCCGGGACGCGAAACCTTAGGGAGAGCCGCGAGATTTTCTGGAGGCCGGGGGCCGGTCCCGAGGGCGGCCCCCTGCTCGGCGCCGCCCTGCGCCGACCGGCCCGATGGCCGGTTTTGGTGGGCGTCAGCTAAATCCATTTGATGGATGAAGTCAATGCTTCCAGTATGTAAACTTTTGCTCTCGGAGTGGGGGAGTGGTGCGGACGTGAGGGGTTCAGGTGACCGACAGGTGACGACGCTCAGCGGGACGAACCTGCCCAGGGTCGGTGGCTACAACCAGGCCGTCGTCCTGGACGCCATCCGCACGACGGGCCAGGTCAGCCGGGTCGAGCTGGCCACGCTGACCGGGCTGACCAACCAGACCGTCTCCAACGTCGTGCGCAAGCTCCTCGACGCCGGACTGGTGGCCGAATCCGGCCAGGCCCCCTCCAGCGGCGGCAAGCGCCGGACCCTGCTGACCCTGCGGGCCGACGGGGCGTGCGCGGTCGGCGTCCACCTCGACCCCGACGCCGCGGTGATCGTGGTGGCCGACCTGGCGGGCGAGGTGATCGGCAGCCGGCGGCTGCGGCTGACCGACCCGGGAGACCCGGCCGATGTCGTGGACCGGGTCGCACGCACCACCGCGCGGCTCCTGGACCGCAGCGCCGTCGACCGCGGCCGGCTGCTGGGCCTCGGCATCGCCGCCCCCGGCCCCCTCGACGGCACCACCGGAGCGGTGGTCTCCCCGCCGAACTTCCCGGGCTGGGGCCGGGTCCCGCTCGCCGACATGTTCGCCGAGGCCACCGGCCTGCCGGTCGCCCTCGACAACGACGCCACGGCCGCCGCGATAGGCGAGCGCTGGATCGGCGGCGCCGACCGCGCGGGCAGCTTCCTGTTCATCTACCTCGGCACCGGCATCGGCGCCGGGATCGTCCTCAACAACACCGTGCTGCACGGCGATTCGGGCAACGCGGGCGAGTTCGGCCACATGGCGGTCGAGCCCGGCGACCGGGTCTGCCACTGCGGCGCGACGGACTGTCTCGGGCCGTACGTCACCCCGGCCGCGATCATCGACGACCTGCTGCGGCTGTACGGCCGCGAGGCCGCCGACCGGATCGGCCTCACCGGTACGTCCGACGCCGTGCACCACGACTGGAAGGTCCTGCGCCGAGCCGCTCGCGCGGGCGATGCCGAGGCGTGCGATGTCGTACGACGTGCCGCGCGCCGCATCGGGGAAGCGGCCCGGAGCGCGGCGAGCCTCCTCGACGTCAGCCGGATCGTGCTGGGCGGCGAGGCGCTGCGGGGCATCGAGCCGATCGTCCGGGAGGAGATAGAGACCGCCGTCAACCGCACCTCCGTCGCCCGCGTGATCCGCGCGGTCACGGTCGAGCAGAGCGTGATCGGCGAGACGGTGGGCGCGGTCGGGGCGGCCTCCCTGGTGCTGCACGGGAACTACGCGCCGGGGTGGCGGATGCTGACGGACGTGACGGGCTGAGTCTCAGGTGAGATTGAGCCCGCCGTCCAGGACGATCACCTCGCCGGTGAGGTAGCTGCTGGCGATCACCGACGCCACCAGGTCGGCCACATCGCTTGGCCGGGCCGGGCGGTGCATGGGCGCGCGGTCGCGCCACAGCTCGTGCGCCTGCGTCCAGTCCTTCGTCATCGGGGTGTCGACCAGGCCAGGCGCCACCGCGTTCACCCGCACTTCGGGACCGAGCGCGGCCGCGAGCAGCCGGGTCACGTGGTTGAGCGCGGCCTTGCTCGCCGCGTACGGCACCGAGGAGCCCTTGGGACGCACCCCGGCATGGCTGGTGACGTTCACGATGCTGCCGCCGCCGGGGGAGCGGCGCAGCGCGGGGAGCGCCTCCGTGCACAGCACCCAGGGCGCGATCAGGTTGACCTCCAGCAGCCGCCGCCAGTCCGCCGGAGTGGCCGCGGCGAGGTCCGCGTGCGGGATCGGCCAGCTGATCCCCGCGTTGTTCACCAGCACGTCCAGCTGTCCGTAGTGTCCGAGTGCCGCCTCGACGAGCCCCCGGGCTTCGTCCTCCACCGCGAGATCGGCTCGTACGTACGACCCGCCCAGCTCGGCCGCCAGCGCTTCCCCGGCCTCCGCGCTGCTCCGTGAGTGGACGACGACTCGCATGCCGTCCGCCGCGAGCCGCCGTGCGACGGCCTCCCCGATCCCCGATGTGGACCCGGTGACCAGGGCGACGGGCCGCTCCCCGTGTTCGTTGCTCATGGCGGTGGATCTTGCCATGAGCCCTTGGCCGTACGGGGTGGGCCATGCGCGGGCACGGCCCACCGTCGGTTCGCTACGGCTTGATGCCCACCGCGCCGTACGCGCTGACCTCCGCGTCCGTCAGCTCCGGACCCGTGCCCTGCGGCTCGTCCGGGCGCCAGCGGTGGGTGAGGGTGACCCGCGGGTCGAGGAGGTCGAGGCCCTCGAAGAAGCGGGCCACCTCCTGCTGGCTGCGGACCTGGGCCCGGGTGCCGGCGGCCTCGTAGATGCCCACGAGCTTCGCCCACATCTCCGGGGCGTAGTCCCCCGTGCAGTGGCTGATCGCCAGGGCGCTGCCCGAGGGCAGGGCGTCCAGCAGGCGGTTCACGATGCCGTACGGGTCCCAGTCGTCCGGGATGAAGTGCAGGAGGGCGTTGAGGGACAGCGCCACCGGCCGGTTCAGGTCGAGCGTCCCGGCCAGCTCGGGGGAGCCGAGGATCGCCTCCGGGTCCGTGAAGTCCGCCTGGATGTACGCCGTGCGCCCCTGGGGCGTGTTGCGCATCAGGCGCTCGGCGTACTTCAGGACCAGCGGGTCGTTGTCGGCGTAGACCACCCGCGCCTCGGGCGCGACGGACTGCGCCACCTGGTGCAGGTTCGGCTCGGTGGGGATGCCCGTGCCGATGTCCAGCCACTGGCGGATGCCGTACTCCTGGGCCAGCACCCGGGTGGCGCGGTGCATGAAGGAGCGGACCTCGCGGGCGCACGTGAAGATGCCGGGGAAGATCCCCGCGACCATCTCCGCGGCCTGCTTGTCGACCTCGAAGTGATCCTTGCCGCCGAGGTAGAAGTCGTACATGCGGGCGGAGTGGGGCCGGCTGGTGTCGATGTCCCGCGCGGCGGGCGAGTTGGTCATCCTGTCCCTTTCAAAGGTGTGCGTGGGGGTGTCGGGCAGGTCGCTACCGGGGCCGGTCCGGATCCTTCCCGCTCGGGTTCGGGTTCAGCCGGCCGCCAGGTGGTCGGCCAGCCCCCGCTTGACCCCCGCGACGAACGCGGCGATCTCCTGCGGGGTGTAGATCAGCGCGGGGCCCGCGGGATCGGTGGACTGCCTCAGGGCCACCCGGCCGTCGGCGAGCCGCTTCGTCTGCACGCACTGACCGCCGTTGGGGCCGCTCCACGGTGACTCCCAGCCGTGCTCGCCCAGGTCCGCGGCGGGCATGCCGTTGTAGACGGCCGGTATCGCGTCGCACATGTGGTCGTCGAGAGTGGTCATGAGTACTCCTTGCGCATGCGGTTCAGGAGTGCCCGGCTGTCCGCGTCCGAGGTGAGCAGCGACATACGGCTGTGCGCCTCGAGATGCGCCGCCACGTCGGAGCGCTGGTCCAGGTACATCGCGCCGGAGAGGATCTCCGTGTAGACGATGTCGGGCAACTCCGGCTCCTCGAACCGGAAATAGGTGAACGGAGCGCACACACCGACGTGGGCTCCCGCAGTGAACGGCACGACGTCGACACTGACGTGTTCCAGCTCGGAGACCTCCAGGATCCGGTCGATCTGCTCGCGCATCACCTCGGCGCCGCCGACCACCCGGTGCAGGACCGCCTCCTCCATCACCACCCACAGCGTGGGTGCGTCGGGTCTCTCCAGCAGGGCCTGGCGGCGCAGTCTCAGGCCCACCCGTCGGTCCAGCTCCTCGTCGTGCCCTACGGGAGCGCCGCCGGAGAGCACGGCGCGCGCGTAGCGCGGGGTCTGCAACAGGCCGGTGACGTAGTGGGGTTCATAGGTGCGCAGGGTGCGGGCGCCGGTCTCCAGGCTCACGTAGGCGCTGAACCAGCCCGGCAGCACATCGCGGTAGGCGTACCACCAGCCCGGCTCGTTGGCGCGCTCGGCCAGCGCCACGAACTCCTCGATCTCCTGCCGGTCGGCCCCGTAGGTCTCGAGGAGCTTCTCCACGTAGAGCGGCTTGAGGGCGACCTCCGCCTTCTCCAGGCGGCGGATCGTCAGGGACTTGACCCTGAGGGCCCGCGCCGCGTCCTCCAGCGAGGCACCCGCCTGCTGCCGGCGCTCCTGGAGCCGCCGGCCGAGGATCATGCGCAGCACAGTGGGGGCGGTGGTGGTGCTGCTCGCGCCCGAACGGCCTTCACTCACGCCCGTACCTCCTGAAGGACAGTCACCTGTTCGAGTCTGGCAGCGACTTGGGGCCGTTGCCAGGCGGATACCGGCCTGCTGAAATTATCAGGTAGCTGGTTGCACGTTGAACTTGGGTGCGAGCATAGTTACTTGTGTGACCGTGCCCGCCGAACGCGGGCGCGGTGTCGCCAACCACCGCTACCCCCGGGAGTGTTGGCGTACCAAGACCTTCAAGGCGTTCTCCCGCCGGCTGCGCCCGCCCCCACGGAAGGCCAACACCGTGTCCCCCCACACGACTTCGTCCCCCCAGCTGACAGACGCCGCGGACCCGCTGCGCACGCACTGGATAGAGCTGCCGGCGCAGCGGTCGAGCGTGGGGGTCGCCCGGCGGAACATCGGCGCCAGACTCAAGGCCTGGAGCCTGCCCGGCGACCTGTGCTCGGACGCGGTGCTGCTGCTGTCGGAACTGGCCACCAACGCCGTGTGTCACACGCTGAGTGTGCGGATCCTGTGCGGAATCGGCCTCGTCGGCGACGGGTGCCTCAGGCTTGAGGTGCACGACCACGACCTCTCGGGCCGCGAGCTGCCCCGCTGCGAGGCGGGCCCGGAAGACGAGGGCGGGCGGGGACTCTTTCTGGTGCGGCAGCTCGCGGACACCTGGGGTGTGGACCGCTCCCGGCTCACCGGGGGGAACGCCGTATGGGCCAACCTCCGGGCCTGAGCCCGCGATCAGCCTTTGGCGGGCGTGAGTTCGGCGAGCAGCAGGGTGCGGTCGTCCGCGCCGGACGTGTCGGAGGGGGCGTGCAGCAGCCGGCGGCACAGGGCCGGCAGCGGGTCCAGTTCACCGACGACGTCGTCCGCGGCCGCGTCCAGCGAGTGGGCGAGGCGGGCGATCTCCTGGTCGATGTCGGCGTCCCGGGACTCGACCAGGCCGTCGCTGTAGAGCACGAGCAGGGACGGGTCGGGCACGTCCAGGACCGTCGGCTCGTAGGCGCCGGTGCCGAGGCCGAGCGGGAGGCCCGCGCCGACCAGGGTGACCGGGGCGGTCCGGCCGTCCGGGCCGCGCAGCAGCGGGGGAGGATGGCCGGCGCCGACCAGGGTGCAGGTGCGCTGCCGAGGGTCCCACTCGGCGTAGATGCAGGTCGCGAAGGAGGCGCCGGGGGTCTCGCTGGCGAGCGCGTCGAGCCGTCGTACGAGCTCGACGGCCGGGATGTCGAGTCCCACCAGGGTGCGGACCGCGGTGCGCAGCTGGATCATCGCGACCGCCGACTCCGGGCCGTGGCCCATGGCGTCGCCGACGATCAGGCTGACCCGGTCGTCGGGCCTGCGCAGCACGTCGAACCAGTCGCCGCCGATGATGGTGCCCTCGCCGGCCGGCTGCGAGCCGTGGGCGATGAGGCAGCCCTCGTACTCGTGGATCGCGCCCGGCTGCAGGCTGTTGCGGATGGCCAGGGCGGTGCGCCGCTCGCGCTCGTAGCGGCGCGCGTTGTCCAGGGCGATCGCGGCCCGCATGGCGAGCGACTCGACGGCCGCCATCTCCGCGGTCGCGAACGGGCCCCGCTCCGGGCCGCGCGTGCAGGCTACGAAGCCGATCGCCTGGCCGCGCAGCCGCAGCGGGACCACCAGGAAGGACGCCGCTTTGAGGATCTCGTCGATCCGGGTGTCGCCGGGGCCGGAGGCGGTGAGCCGCTCGGTGGTGTGGTCGTCGAGCGCGTCGAGCAGCTGGGTGTGCCCGTCGGCGAGCGCGCGGGCGTACGGCGTGCCGCGCGGGAAGACGATCACCTCGCCGACCGGCAGCACGCCCTCCCAGGACTCGGGCGCGTCGGTGCCCACCCGTATCGCCAGCCGCCGGGCCTCGATCTGAGGCGGGTCCGGGGTGACGTACGCGGTTTCCTCGCGCCGCCAGCGCTCCAGCAGGTAGATGGAGGCCGCGTCGCAGAAGCCGGGCGTCAGCGCGTGCACGACATGGCTGCCGGTGAGCCCCAGGTCCAGCTCCGAGCCGATGGCGTCGGCGGCGGGCGAGAAGGCCGACCGACGGGGGGCGGGCAGGGCGAGGGGGGTGTCGTCGGAGTGCCTGTGCGGTTCGTTCCGCAGGGTCGTGGTGCCTTTCCGGGTGGGGGTCCGGGCGCGCGGTGCGGACAACTGATCGCCGCGCGTCGACGGTAACTATAGGATGAGACGTCAAGTACCCTGCGCGGAAGGGACGTTCACGTGACCGACAATGCCGCTCGGCCGCCAGGGACGGAACCGGACAAGGCGAGTGTCGCGCGGATGTACGACGCGATGCTGGGCGGACAGCACAATTTCGCCATCGACCGCGAGGCGGTCGCCGCGTTCACCGCGATCGACCCCCAGGTCCGCACCCTGGCCCGCGCCAACCGTGCCTTCCTCGGCCGGGCCGTGCGCTTCCTGGTCGACGCCGGGGTACGGCAGTTCATCGACCTCGGCTCCGGCATCCCCACCCAGGGCAATGTGCACGAGGTGGCGCAGACCGCGAGCCCCGGCGCCCGGGTGGTCTACGTCGACAAGGACCCGGTGGCGGTCGCCCACAGCGCGTCCCTGCTCGCGGACAACCCCGACGCGGACATCGTCGATGCCGACATCCGGCACCCGGACGAGGTCCTCGCCGCGCCGCAGCTGCACAAGCTGATCGACTTCGACCAGCCGGTCGCCGTGCTCATGGTGGCGATCCTGCACTTCGTCTCGCCCGACGAGGACCCCTCCGGAATCGTCGGCGCCTTCCGGGACGCCCTGCCCGACGGCGGCTGGCTGGCTCTCTCCCACGCCACGAACCAGGACCGCCCGGACACCGCGGCGGCCGTGGGCCGGCTCTACAAGGCCCGCGCCACCTCACCCGTCACCTCGCGCTCCCACGCCGAGGTCCTCGACCTCTTCACCGGCTTCGACCTGACGGAACCGGGCCTCGTCCACGTCCCGCTCTGGCGGCCCGACCCGGGCGACCATGTGCCGGAGAACCCGTCCGAGTACTGGGTGTACGCGGGGGTCGGCCGCAAGAACGGCTGACCGGGGGCTTCTTACGGGCCCCGGTGGGCGTCGCTCTCCTGCCGTCACCGACCATGGCAGGGATGTCGTAGAACCTCGCACCAGCCCGTAAGAGGAGTTCCGCTCGTGGATCTCACAGCTGCCCTGGCGGCCCACCGTCTCGTCGCGATCGTGCGCGGGGCCGATCCGGAAGGCGCGCTGAACACCGTGCTGGCCCTGGTCGAGGAGGGCGTCGGACTCGTCGAGGTGTCGCTCACCGGAGCGGACGCTCTGACGGTGATCGCCCGCGCCCGCAAGGCGCTCGGCCCCGACGCGCCCCTGGGCGCCGGCACGGTCCTGACCGCCGAGGACGCCCGGGACGCCCACCGCGCGGGCGCCGACTTCGTGGTCACCCCCGGCCTCGGGGACGGCGTCCGCGCCGCCCACGACCTGGGACTGCCCGTCCTCGCCGGCGTGTTCACCCCGACCGAGATCATCGCCGCACGCGCACAGGGCGTCGCCGCGCTGAAGATCTTCCCGGCCGCGCAGGCCGGGGGAGCGGAGTACGTCAAGGCCCTGCGCGGCCCCTTCCCCGACGCCGCCTTCGTGCCGGTGGGCGGCGTCGACGAGAGCGTGGCCCGCGCCTGTCTGGCGGCGGGCGCGATCGCGGTGGGCGTCGGCTCGCCCCTGGTGGGCGACGCGGCGGACGGCGGCAGCCTCGACGCGCTGCGGGACCGGGCTCGGGGCTTCCGGGCGGTGGTGCAGGAGGGGCGGCGGTGACGGCCGTGTCTGCCGGAGGCGTGGCCGTCGTCGGAGACGAGACGCCGGGTGCGCCGGCGCCTGACTGTTGGTCCAGGCCGGCATCCGGCCGCCCGCCTGCCTATCGGTGCGTGCCGCCACTCGCAGCCACGCCCGCGCCAACCCTCGGAGCCGCCGCGTGAGCATCCGCTGGCGTCCCGCCCCCGGCCCGGTCGTCTGCGTCGGCGAGACCATGGCCGCCCTGGCCCCCGACCCGCCCCGGCCCCTCCAGGACGCCGACGACCTGCGGGTGGCGATCGCCGGGGCCGAGTCCAACGTGGCGCTGTACCTGGTCGAGCACGGCGTCCCCGCGACCTGGGTCTCGGCCCTCGGTGACGACCCGCTCGGCCGCCGGGTCCTGGCCACCCTCGCAGCGGCCGGCGTCGACGTGTCCCACGTGCGTCTCGACCCCCGGCGCCCGACGGGACTCCTGCTGAAGGACCCCGGTCCGAACGGCACCCGGGTCCACTACTACCGCAGCGGCTCGGCCGCCTCGGCCCTCGGTCCCGAGCTGCTGGACCGGCCGCCCGTCCGCGACGCCGCGCTGCTCCACCTCACGGGCATCACCCCGGCTCTCTCACCGACCTGCCGCGAACTGGTCACCAGGGCGCTCGCCACCCCCGCCGCGGAACGGCCGTACGCGATCAGCTTCGACGTCAACCACCGCCCCGCGCTGTGGCCCGAGGGCGCCGCTTCCGGTGTGCTGCACGACCTGGCCGACCGCGCGGACATCGTCTTCGTCGGCCTCGACGAGGCGCAGGGCCTGTGGGGAGCCGACCTGACCGCCGCGGACGTACGCAAGCTGCTGCCCGGTCCGCGGATCCTGGTCGTCAAGGACGGATCGCGCGCGGCGACCGCCTTCACCGACGAGGGCAGTCGTACGGTTCCGGCCCTGCGCGTGGACGTCGTCGAACCGGTCGGCGCCGGCGACGCCTTCGCGGCCGGATTCCTGGCGGGCCTGGTGCGGGACGCGAGCACCGAACGGGCGCTGAGACTCGGTCATCTCACCGCCGCGTCGGCCCTCTCGGTGATCGGGGACCACGGACCGCTCCTGCCCGAGCCGGATTCATGGACATGAACATGGCTCACGTGGGTGTACATCACTGAAACGCCTGTGCCACGCTCGTTCAACTCCGTTTCCTTCCTGACCAGTTGGAGGCACAGGCATGACTGTTTCCAGGCGTACGGTGCTCACCGCGGCGGCCGCGTCGACTGCTTCGACCGCGCTGAGCACCGCACCGACGCCCGCCGCCGCAGCTCCGGTACCGACCCCGACTTCGACCGAACGCACCCTCCGCGCGGCGGCCGACTACGCCGTCGAGAAGCTCCGCACCGTCGCCCCGAACATCACCGCCTTCCCCGTCGGCACCAAGTTCGAGAAGTGGACCTACTCCACCAACGGCGACTGGGTCGGCGGCTTCTGGCCCGGCACCCTGTGGATGGCGTGGCTGCACAGCGGGGAGGAAACCTTCCAGACCTCGGCGCTCGCGTCGGCGCGGAAGCTGGCTCCCCGCCAGTACGACACCGGCACACACGACCTGGGTTTCCTCTTCTCCCCCTCCTGGGTCACGGCTTGGCGCCTGACCGGCGACGACACCTGGCGGGCCGGTGCCGTCCAGGCCGCCGACTCGCTCGTTCAGCGCTACAACCCGCGCGGTCGCTTCATCCGGGCCTGGGGCGCGCTCGGCGATCCGAAGAACGCGGGCCGCGTCATCATCGACACGATGATGAACCTCGACCTGCTCGCCTTCGCGAGCGGCCAGACCGGTGACCCGACGTACCTGGACATCGCCGTGGCCCACGCGAGAACCGCGCAGCGCGTGTTCCCCCGCCCGGACGGATCGACCCCGCACGTCTTCGACTTCGACCCGGAGACCGGCGCCGAGATCGGCCCGAACACCGTGCAGGGCTACAGTCCGACCTCCTGCTGGTCGCGCGGCCAGGCCTGGGGCATCTACGGCTTCACCACCATGTACCGCCGCACCGGCCACGCCGAGTTCCTCGCCACCGCCCGCCGGCTCGCCGACTTCGCGGTGGGCGCGCTGACCCCGGACCACGTCCCGGTGTGGGACTACCGGGCCCCGCAGCAGCCGTACGACATCAAGGACGCCTCCGCCGGCGCGATCATGGCGTGCGGTCTGCTGGACCTGTCCGCGGCGACTGGCAGGAAAACTTACCGAGAGGTGGCGCTACGGCTGCTCACCGCGCTCGCCGAGACCTGCCTGACGCGGAACTCGGCGCGGGCGGAGGCGGTGGTGGCGCGCTGCACCCGCAACCGCCCGGCCGAGGACGGCATCGAGATCTCCCTTCCCTATGCCGACTACTACCTACTGGAAGGAATCCTTCGAGTGCTGCGGCCCCGGGACGTGGACCGGGCGATCGACCTCTCCAGCGTCTGAACGACCTATCCCGCTATGGAGTCCAGCTGTTCCGCCGCCGGACGCAGCGCCCACAGGTCACCGCCCGGCGGCGGTTCCAGCAGCGGAACGGCCCGCCGCGCCCGGGCGTCCCCGGCGTCGGCGGCCGCATGGACCACGTCGGTCGCCGCGTACCGCAGGAACTCCAGCTCCGGATAGGGCCAGACGGCGGACCCGGTCGCGGCGGCCAGCAGGAAGTCCACCGCCTTGAACAGGCTCTGCCCGTCCGGCCCTTGATGGGCCCACAGGTCCACCCCGACGTGCCGGCCGATGGCCGCGAGCCGTGTGTAGGCCACCAGGTCGAAGGTCGAGTAGTGCCAGCTCCGGGTCCGGGACAGCTCCTGGGGCTGGCTCCCGTCGGACGCGATCTGCGGCGCGACGCGCTTGCCACGGGCGTCCAGGACGGTTCGGCGGGCCAGGGCCCGGTCGCCGGTGGCGTACGCGAGACCGGCGAGCAGCATGTCGTAGAAGGTGCCGTGGTTGTTGGCGGCCGCGGCCTCCTGCTTGCCGAACTCGCTGTCCGCGAGCCAGTCGAGGAAGTCGGTGTTCCACCGTGCCATGCCGGTGCGGTCGGACCTGGTCCAGCCCGGAGCGCCGGTCTCCAGGAGGGCGAGTGCGTCCAGGACGCTCGTGTAGGACTGGGAGAAGTCGATGATGCCGATCGCCCGGCCGTCGTACTTGCACGGGATGAACTGCGCGTGGTCCAGGTTCGGGTTCATCCGCGTGGCCGGATCGAGGAACCACGTGCGCAGCACCTGCCCCGCCTTCTCCGCGTACCGCCTGTCGCCCGTGTAGTACCAGGCGAGGGCCAGGTCGTAGGAGGAGTCGAAGGTCTTCTCGACGTCCTGGCGGTCGGTGCCGGAGTCGACCTCGGGATTGCGCTCGCCGTCACGCTGTACGTACGGGCAGCCCCACGGGTTGTCGGCAGTTGGGGTCCGGGAGGGCCACCAGTACGGGGCCTGCGAGAGGTAGTCGTGGACATCGCCGCCGGGCGCGGGCCTCGGCTTGTCGACGACCGTCCAGGGGCCCTGGTCCAGCCACTTGTCGGCGCGGACCGTCAACGCCTTCGCGGCGCGCCGGAGTTGCGGGTCGCCGTGCTGGAGGCGGATCTTCGTCTGCTGGAGGCGGGTCCCGTCCAGGACGGTGGTGTGGGGGATGCGGGGCGGCGCGGCGTGGGCGTCGGCCGGTGAAGAGACTCCCATGGTGACTACGGCGGTTGTCGCCAGCAGGGCGCAGAGGCGGGACCGTACGCTCATCGCCCGCCTCCGTCCCGGCGGGCGAGCCGGCGCTGGGCCTCGTACAGGTTCGACGGCCGCACCGCGTCCGGGCTGCCGTACAGCTCCAGGCGGGTGTGCAGGTCGCCGGTGAAGTCGGGGACGTCGATCTGGTCGAACTCCCTGACCTCGCTGACGGCGACGGTCGCCGAGTACGGCGCCAGCTCGTCGATCTTCACCAGGCCCGCCCGGCCGTTGGTGACCCGGATGTTCCAGTGGGTGAACCGCGCGCCGAACAGGGGCCCGGCGCTCGCGTCGCCGCCGTGGCGGCCGTTGTTGTTCACGGTGATGTCCGTGCGGACGTCGGCGAAGGGCAGTCCGCGGTGGCTGTCGAAGGTGCCCATCCGTATGTCGCCGCGCGACCAGACGTTGTACGACGACAGTCCCTCGACGTTGATCCCGTGCAGTTGGGTGCCCGCCGGAGCGGGCGTGGTGCGCTCCTCGATCGTGAAGTTCTCGACGAGGTTGTCGTGCGAGCCCTCGCGGCAGAAGTACGGGTGGTGGGAGCCGCGCCCGCCGACCCGGGTCCGGCGCAGGGTGCACGCGGAGGCGGCCACCAGCCCGAAGCCGTTGTCGACGTGCCGGACCGTCACGTCGTCCACCCAGCAGTCGTACGCGCACTGCAGGACGACGCCGTTGTACCCCTTGTCCAGCAGATGCGGCTGCTGCGGGGTCTCCGTCGCCTCCAGGGTGAGGCCCTCGACGCCCGAGCCGGTCAACGCGGGTACGTGAGTGGTCAGGTGCGGGTTCCACTCCGGCCGTACGTCGAGCGGCAGGGGGCGTTCGAGGGTGACCTCGCGGCCCCGGACGCGGGTGACGCGCACCGGCCACTCGTAGGGGACGTACGACGTCAGCTTCGTCTTGTCGTCCCAGACGTATGCCTCCGGTCCCGGTCCGCCGCCGCACATGTGCTCCAGGAGGGTGTGGTCCGCGTCGTCGGCGAGCCGTAGGAGGACCAGGGCGCCGGGGCGCAGTGCCGAGGCGTCGGCGACCTTCACCGTCCAGGAGCCCCGCCGCGCCGGAGCGACGGCGGTGAGCGCGCGCCACTCGTCGCGCCGGTTGCCCGTCCAGCCCTCGAAGGGCCACTGCTTCGCCCTGATCGCGGTGACCAGGGAGTTCCAACGGGCCTCGGGGGCCAGCCAGATCAGGCCGCCCGCCCACGACCACGACGACTTGTCGCCGCCGTAGCGGGAGCCGTACACGCCGATCAGCTCGGTGAGGTTCTTCGTCGCCAGCAGGGTCGTACGGCCGCTGCCGGCGCCCCTGAGCGTCACGTTCGAGTGGCCCAGGCGGACCACGTCGTCGATCCGGAACGTGCCCGGCGGGATGGTGACCGTGCCACCGCCGGCCCTGCCGGCAGCGGCGATGGCACGGTTGATCGCGGGGGCGGAGTCGGCCGAGCCGTCCGCCACGGCACCGAAGCGGCGGACGTCGGCGACGACGGGACGGCGGGGGAAGCGCGCCGCCCCGCCGTGGCAGCCGGCCCGGCCGACGTACGGGATCTGTGGATGGGTGAAGGGTGCCCGGACGAACTCCCGCCACAGGAGCGGAACGTCGGCCGGTGCGGTCGCGGGGGTCGCCGCGACGGCGGTACGGGAGCCTGCCGCGACCGCGACAGCGCTTCCCAGCAGTGCTCGTCTAGTCATGCCCATGACAGCCAGATCTCCCATGCTCTCCATGGATGTGAACGGCGTTCATAAGTGCGTTGACGGGTGAGCATGCCACGGCGCCCCTGAGGAGGGAAGAGGTCGCGCATCGGTCATTGGTCTGAACCTACAAACATTCGACAGGGTGGCTTCCGGTTGCGCTCGCCCACTGGTAGGAAACCTTCCTAACGATTCAGGCCTGGACCAACTCCCCACCCCCCACCCCTGTTTGGAGTCTCCGTGGAACCTGGAACAACACCCCATGCCTCCCGCCGCACCGTGCTGGCCCTGACGGGAGCCCTCGCCCTCACCGGCCTGGCCGCCCGGCCGGTCCTCGCCGCGCCCCGCGTGGCGGCGGTGGGCCTCGACGACCCCGCCAAGAAGGAGATCGCCATGCAACTGGTGTCGAGCGCGGAGAACTCCTCGCTCGACTGGAAGGCCCAGTACAAGTACATCGAGGACATCGGCGACGGCCGCGGCTACACCGCCGGCATCATCGGCTTCTGCTCCGGCACCGGCGACATGCTCGACCTCGTCCAGCTCTACGCCGACCGCAAGCCCGGCAACGTCCTCGCCAAGTACCTGCCCGCCCTGCGCCGGGTGAACGGCAGCGACTCGCACAGCGGCCTGGACCCGGACTTCCCGCGCGACTGGCGCACGGCCGCCCGGGACACCGCCTTCCAGCAGGCGCAGAACGACGAACGCGACCGCGTCTACTTCAACCCCGCCGTCCGGCAGGGCAAGGCCGACGGACTGCGCGTCCTCGGCCAGTTCGCCTACTACGACGCCATCGTCATGCACGGCGACGGCGGCGACTCCACCAGCTTCAGCAGCATCCGCCGCCGCGCCCTGCGGACCGCGAAGCCGCCGGCGCAGGGCGGCGACGAGACCCGCTACCTCGACGCCTTCCTCGACGCACGGGTGTGGGCGATGAAGCAGGAGGAGGCCCACAGCGACACCAGCCGGGTCGACACCGAACAGCGCGTCTTCCTGCGCAAGGGCAACCTCGACCTGAACCCGCCCCTCGACTGGAAGGTGTACGGCGACAGCTACCACATCGGCTGACCGACGGACGGGCGGCGGCCCGGTGCCCGGCCAACACCTGGGCGCCGCCCGTCAGTTGGGAGGACGACCGCGCTGTGGGGTCGCTGTGACCCGTGCTGCACACTGTGCCCATGACTCGCAAGAGGAAGATCGCCTCCGCGCTGCTCGCCGCCTCGGCCGCACTGCTCGCGACCACCCCCACCGCCTCTGCCACCCCGCACCCGACACTCTTCCGGGAGAGCTTCGACCGCCTCCCGCTCGGGCCCGTCACCGAGGGCCGCGGCTGGACCTCCGACACCTCGAACGGCTCGCTGACGGTCGAGCCGAGCGCCACCGGCCACGGCCGGGAACTCCACGTCCACACCGAAGGCAACGGCCGTGCCTTCCTCGTCCTGTCCGACCTCGCACCCGAGGGGAACAGCTTCTGGGCCCGCCTGCGCCTGCGCGTGGACCGCTTCCCCACGGCCCCCGACTGGGCGCACTGGACCATCGCCGAGGCCTCCGGCTCCGACACCCCCACCCTCGTACGGCCGTTGGGAGGCCAGTACGCCCCCACGGACCAGGGCAACTTCTGGGGCGTCGGCTCCGATCTCGGCCCCACCGGCGACTGGACCTCCTGGAAGACCTCCGCCCCCGCGACCGCCGGCACCTGGCAGTGCGTCGAGTTCCACCTCGACGCCACCGACAACCGGGTGACGGTCTATCTGGACGGCGTCGAGAAGCCGGAGTTGACGGTCTCGACCAGGCAACACGGCGGCACGGCCGACGACTTCGTCTTCCCGCGCTTCGACAAGCTCAAGCTTGGCTGGCAGCTCTACCAGGCCGACCCCACGCCTTCGTCGTACGACCTCCACATGGACGACATCGCCCTGAGCGGCAAGCGTGTGGGCGGGTGTGCGCGATGACCAGGAGACTGTCGCGCCGAGCAGTGCTCGGTGGCATGGCGGGCGGACTGACCCTCGCCGCGACACCGGCGTTCGCCGCCCCCGCGGAACCCTATGTCTCCGTGCCCGTCGGCCCCGGCGGCGGACCGGCGGGATCGGACCGGGTGCACGTCCTCAAGGTCGGCCCCGACTCCGCCCGCACGGTCCTTCTGCTGGTCCCCGGCATGTTCGGGGCCGCGAACGACTTCCGGCTGCTCGCCCGGGACCTCGTCGCCCGGCTGCCGGGCGTGCAGGTCTGGGCCTTCGACCGGCGCGAGGAGAACCTGGCCGACCGCACCGGATTCGCGACCGCCGACCCGGTCGCCTACTACCTGGACGGCCACTACCGCTCGCTCGACCCCGCCGACGCGGCCTTCGCGGGCCGCTGGGGCCTGGCCCGCACCTTGTCTGACCTGCGCGCGGTCGTCCGGGCCGCGGCCTGCGGCGGACGGCGCCGGGTCGTGCTCGGCGGCCACTCCTGGGGCGCGACGACGGCGATGGCGTACGCGGCCTGGGACTTCGACGGCAGCCCCGGATTCCGGGACCTCGCCGGTCTCCTGGTGGTAGACGGCGGTGTCCGCGGGGCCTTGGACGGGACCGGCGCTCCGGTGCAGGACTCGCCGGAGCAGGTACGGGAGCGGCTCGCCGCCGTCGACGCGGGCGCCGTCTTCGACATGACGCTGAGCGCCGTAGGGCTCGGCGACCGGGCGGAGAGCACCCAGATCTGGTACCAGCTCGCCGGGTGGTACGCCCATCGTGACCCCGACGGCCGCTCCGTCCTCCAGCCGAGGATGCCGGACGCCCTGCGACCTCCGGTTCCCGTCACCAACGCCGGAGCGCTGGGCACCCTGGTGGACGCCGGGTACGGCTGGCCGAACGACATCAGCGTCCACTCCGGACACCTCGCCGACAGCGGGGACCTCCGGGGCTGGGTCGACACCGGCATCACCCCGATCAGCCGGGTGGCGACGGCGTACGCGGGCGGTCCCGCGCCGGCCGTGTGGGAGTGGTACTGGCCGGCCCGGCTCTCCATAGACCTCGACGTCGCCGACGCCTACGCGGACACCGACCTGACCCGCTCCCTGGGGCTGAGGCTGTTCCACTCCGCCGGCCTCGACGTCCCCCTCTTCGTCTTTCAGACGAGCTACGCGAAGGGGACGATCGAGTCGGCCGCCCGGGAGGTCGTCGCGAACTCCCGGATCCCGTACGCGACTTACGAGACGGACGACGGCATGAACCACCTCGACCCGCTGTTCGCCGCGGCCGGGCAGAACACGCTGACCCGCACGCTCGTCCCCTTCATGGACCGCTTGCTACTCGCCTGACGGTGACGTCAACGGAACCCCCAGCGCCACCGGGGTGCCGAAGTTCGGAGTGCCGTCGGCGTTCCACGTGAACTTCTGCGCTCTGGTGGTGCGGTTCATGTCGCAGCCGCCGCTCGCCGAGCTGTTGGCGTGGTAGACGATCCAGTCCTCGGTCCCGTCCGGCGACTTGAAGAAGCCGTTGTGGCCGGGGCCGTGCACGCCGTTGGCGTTGGACCGCTGGAACACCGGGTTCGGCGACTTGACCCAGGAGGAGGAACTGAGCGGATCCCCGCCGTTGTAGGTGAGCATGCCCAGCTTGTAGTCGGGCGTCGAGCAGTGGCTGGCGGAGTACACGATGAACGTCTTGCCGTTCCGTTGGAGCACCTCGGCCCCTTCGTTCACCGCGCCGCCCACCGTCTCCCAGCTGTAGGTCGGAGTCGACAGGATCCGGCGGGTGCCACTCGCGGTCCACGGGTTGGACAGCGGCCGGATGAACATGGGCTGGGAGCCGTTGTAGAAGGTTCCCAACAGATAGAGCTGGCCGCTCAGTTGGAGAATGCTGGGGTCCAGCTCCCAGGTGTTGTCCTGCGTCGGGTCGAGCAGGTCGGCCTTGAAGCTGTAGGGGCCCATCGGGTCCAGGCCCGCGCTCTCCAGGACGTGGATGCGCTGGGTGCCCAGGTTGTACGGCTCCTGACCGGCCGTGTAGTAGAAGTACCAGCGCCTGCCGTTCGGGCCGTCGAGCAGATGGAACTCCGGGGCCCACAGCGTGCCTGCCCCGTTGGGCCGGGTGAGGTTGAAGATCACCTGGTCGGCTGCGGTGGCGAGACCGGCGAGGGTGCTCGCCTTGCGCATGGTGACCGTGGAGTTCCAGGTCGTCGTGGCGAGGTAGTAGAAGCCGTCGTAGTACGTCAGCCAGGGGTCGGGGCCGTGCTGGGACAGCGGGTTGGTGTACGTGCCCGTGGTGGTGCCGCCGGTGAAACCGGGCAGGCGCCACACCCGGCCGCCGGTCGACGAGCACGGCAGCTGCACCAGGTTGGTGTTCGACGCCGACGAACCACCGCTGGGCGCCACACACTTGCCGGAGCCGACGGACACCAGGTTGAACGTCTTGTCCGTCCCCGAGACCGCCACGGCGGCGAGCCGCCACTGCTGGTTGGACGCACCGTGACAGGGCCACTGGATGATCGCCGCGTTGTCCGCTGCCGATGCCCCGTAGACGTCCACACACTGACCGGACTGAGTGGTGATCGTGTAGACGTCCGTCGTCCCCGAGACCGGCGCGAAGGCCAGGTTCTGGTTGGCGCCCGAGCTACAGGTGAAGGCACGCAGCTGCGTTCCGTTGGTCGTCGAACTCCCGGGCAGATCCAGGCAGTTGCCGCCAGTCTGGTTCACCCCCGTCGACGTGAAGGCGACGGCGGCGGCAGCGGGGGTCGGCGCCACGAGGAACGCGACCGCGAGCGTGAACAGGGCGACGAGCGCGCAGAGAGATCTGGATCGGGTCACGGGCCGTACACCTTCGCTTCGAGGAGGCCGACGGAGTTCGGGCCGTTGCTCGTGAGCAGCACCCGCAGGCGCGTGGTGGTCGTGGCGGTGAAGGTGACGCTGTTGTACTGGTTCCTGGCCAGGCCGTAGCCGCTCGCGCCGGGCACGTCGGCGTAGGCGCCGCCGTTCCAGTACTGGAGCTTCCAGGACGCGGGCATGTCGATGCCCTGGTCGTCGTCGAAGAAGTACACGTCGGCCTTGTTGAGCGTCTTCGCCGCCGGCCAGGTCAGCTCGGCCCACTGCTGGCCGGTCTCCGGCCAGGTGCCCCAGCGCGGATTGACCGTGTCGTTCGACGAGGGCGGGTCGATCCCGTCGTTGACCGCGGTGACGCTCTCCGAGGGCGAGGTGTACGAGGCGGTCGCGGTCGCCGAGGGCGCCTGGTTGGACGGTGGCTGGACCCCGCCGCGGTGGAACACCTTGACCTCGGTCAGGCCCGTTCTGGCGCCGGAGGCGTTCGTGGCCAGGACCCGCACGCGCTGGGCACTGATCGCCGGGAACTGCACGAGGTTGTAGTTGGCGCGCGGGCTCCCCGGACTCTTGGTCTGGCCGGGCACGCTCACCCACGAACTGCCGTTGTAGTACTGGATGTCGTACGCGGACGGCGCCCGGTAGGTCGTACTCGCCGGTCTGCTGTCCTTGAAGTGCAGGCGGACCTCGTTGAGCGTCCGGCTGGTCCCGAAGTTCAGCTCGTACCAGTCCTGGGCGGCCGATCCGCCGGCGCCCCAGAACGGCTCGTTGGTGGGATAGCCGTCGACCGCTCCCGCCGCGCTGCTGCCGGACCCCGTGGTGGAGGCGGACACCGTGGCCCCGGCCGCGAGGTTGGTCAGGTCGGCGGTCAGGTCCACGCCCGCCTTGGCGAGCATGTCGACAATGCGGGGGCTGTCCTGCACGACCTGGTTCGGAGCCTTGAGACCGGCTACGGCGACATGGTGGGTCACCGTGCCGCTCGTGGTGACGTCACCCGTAGCCGGGTCCCAGGTGAAGGCCACCAGCGAGTTCACGGTGGCCACCCGGCTGCCGTTGACGAAGATCGAGTAGCCCTCCGGGATACCCGGGTAGCGGACCACACCGTCGGCCGGGTCGTCCCAGACGATCGACAGGTCGGCGCCCCGGTAGCGGAGGTTGTTGACGGCGAAGTGGCTCCAGCCGATGTCGATGGGGGAGACCTCGACCTTGGCGTCGTTGCGTGGCCTCAAGCCCGCCACATCCTCGACGACCGTCCAGTTGCTGCTGCCGAGGATGTTGTGGTGGATCCAGGACCGGTAGGTGATCGAGCTGCCGTTCCAGTCCGCCCAGAACTCGTTGGCGTCCGGCCACTGGGTGTTGCCGCCGACGTACTGCGCCCACGCGTTCCAGTAGAGGAGCTTCTTGTAGTCGGTCGCGCTCATCCAGGAGTTGGGGTAGTTACGCAGCACCGAGGAGTAGAGCCGGAACTGGACCGTGGAGTTGATGGTGGAGAAGTTGTTCGACCCCGGGTTGCCCGCGTCGGCCGCCGCCTGCTTGTCGACCTGATTGGCCGTGTAGAAGGGGAAGACCGGGTACTGCGCCGGGTCGTCGTACAGCCTCAACGCCTGCCTGTACTCGGCCGTGTTGGGGACGGCTCCGACCGAGAACGGGTAGTAGTTGTTGATCTCCTTCCAGGGCACCCACTCGTTGGTCGACTTCAACCGGTGCTCGAACAGCTGCCGGTTGGGGTTCCACAGCACGTTGACGATGGCGTCCTTGATCTGCGTGGCGAGCGTGCGCATCTCCGTCGCCTTCGCGGTGTTGCCGATCGCCTCGTACGCCTGCGCGGCCGCCAGCGCGCCGCTGTACTGGTAGGCGGACTCGGCGCGGTCCATGTTTCCGGACTTCCAGTGGAAGGAGACCGCGTCGGCGTCGTTGCCGGTCAGGGCGCCCCAGTCGTACTCGATGAGCTTGTTGTTGTCGTGGTCGTAGTAGGCGAGCTGTCCCTTGACGTCACCCTCCGCGTAGTGGGCCAGGTTGGCGGCGATGCCGGGCTGGCCGCCGTGGATCTGGTAGCTCTTCCAGGCCGCCTCGGCGATGTACTGCGTGTAGCTGTTCGACCAGTTCTCGGGGTCGCCCGGGTTGTCCAGGAAGCGGCCGCCCTTGGAGACCTGGCCGACGCCGAGCCAGTCCCCGTACGCGTAGGACGGATCGCGCAGGTACTTCAGGTCGTCGATGTGCATCGGCTGGGTGAGTGCGATGGCGTTGTTGTAGCCGAGAGCGCCCTCGACGGAGGTCGGGAACTGGTAGGTCTGCCCGGGGATGTCGGCGTCCAGGTTGTTGAAGCGCATCAGCCACCAGCGGTAGTAGATGCTCTTCTTGATGGCCGGCTCGGGCACGTCGATGTACGGCACGTTCTTCGCCCACCACAGGTTGTAGGCGCGCACATGGGTGGCGAACGCGGTCGCGGGGGAGTAACCGGCGTAGGCGTTGTACTCGCTCAGCGACTCGGGGATCTCGTCGGTGACGAAGCCCATCACGACCTTGGTGGTCACGGTCGCTCCGGCCGCGATCGTCACGGACCGGTTGAGGCCGCCGCTCGACACGGTGAAGCCGTCGGCGGTGAGGCGCGGGCGGATGGTCGTGAGGTTGTTGTACGCGTTGACCTGGCCGGTCAGCTCGCTGCCGGTGCCCGAGGTGGCGTACGGCGAAGTGGCCCGCAGCTGCAGGGTGGTTGACGCACTGCCGTTGTTCTTGATGGCCAGGTTGGTCACCGCGACGTTGTTGTCGGTGATGAACTTGGTCTGCTCGACGGAGACCGACCCGCTGGTGTGCACGCTCTTCCAGTGGCTGGGCGTCTGGCGGCGCTGGGCGACCTGCTCGGTGAAGCTGCCCGGGGTGATCGCGACCGTGTAGGCGTTGTTGTTGCTGATGCTCTCCCAGTACGCCACCTGACCGGCGAAGCCGAGGGTCGCCGGGTTGTGCGTCTTCATGAACAGCGCGCGTCCCCGGCTCATCAGCCAGGGGCCGGACGGGTCGTCGCCGGTGCGGGCCAGCAGGCGGTCCATCCAGAAGTCGGTGCCCGCGCTCTCCGCGTCGTAGACGGAGCGCATCATGTCGCCGGTCGTGTAGGCGACGGGCGGGGCGGGGATCGCCGGGCCGGTGAAGGTGGGGAACCCTATGGTCTGCGCGGCCCGGGCCGGAGTCGCCACGAGGACCGAACAGACGACGAGAGCCAGGGCCACTACAAGGCGCTGGAGTGCGGGGGCCGTTCGTCTTCGCATCGGAGGCTCCTCCCCGTTGCAGAAAAGGACCTAAAAGGTTTTCGCAACGTAGGAGCGAGCTGATGGAGTGTCAAGGGAGGTCGTTGAGGCGGGAGTTCGCGGACCGCTCGGTTCAGGATAGCGGTGCCGTCGACCCCCGGATCACCACCCGGCAGGGCAGCGCCTCCACGCCCGAGCGCGGTGCCCCGGCGATCGCGCCGAACAGCGCCTGCGCGGCCGCCCGCCCCACCTGTTCGAGGTTCATGTCGACGCTGGTCATCGGCGGCCGGGAGGCCGAGGTGACGACCTGCCAGTTGTCGAAGCCCATGACCGCCACGTCCTCCGGTACGCGGTGCCCCCGCTCGCGCAGCACCTCGATGACCCCGCGCGCGATCTGGTCGCTGCCGCACAGCACGGCGTCCACGTCGGGATGCCGGTCCAGCAGCATCGCGGTCGCCGCCCGCCCCCACCCCTCCGACCACTCGCCGAAGCGCGGCTCGCCGACCAGCGAGAGTCCCGCGGCGGACAGCGCCGCCCGCGCCCCCGTCACCCGGTCGTGCGCCGCCAGATACCCGGGGTCTCCGGTGATGTGCGCGATCCGGGAGCGGCCGCAGCTGACCAGGTGCTCCACCGCCAGCCGGCCGGCGTCCACGTT
Organism: Streptomyces sp. NPDC047072; assembly: GCF_040643855.1. Lineage (NCBI taxonomy): Bacteria > Bacillati > Actinomycetota > Actinomycetes > Kitasatosporales > Streptomycetaceae > Streptomyces > Streptomyces sp. NPDC047072. The sequence goes on from NZ_JBEYVC010000094.1 coordinate 23,526, forward strand.
GTCCGGCACGATGGACAGATCCTCGGGGTCGTCCGACGGGGCGTACGCGTAGACCACCGGAACCGCCAGCTCACGGCCCAGCGACGGCCGCGGATCCGTTCGGCTGCCCACCACGATCAGTCCGTCCACCCGGCGCCCCAACAGCGCGCGCACATGGTGTTGTTCACGGATAGTGTCCCCGCGCGCGTCGCACAGGAACACCGCGACCTCGCCCGCCCCGAAGGCGTCCTCCGCGCCCATGAGGATCGGGATGCTGAACCGGCCCTCCAGGTCGCTGGTGAGCAGGCCGACCGTGCCGGTCCGTCCCGCGAGCAGCCCGCGGGCCAGTTGGTTCGGCCGGAACGACAGCCGCTCGGCCGCCTCGACCACCCGCTGCCGGGTCTCGGCCCGCACCTGGCTGCGGCCGTTGAGCGCCTTGGACGCGGTGGCGAGGGAGACGCCCGCGAGCCGGGCCACGTCGCTGAGCGTGGCGGGTTGCGAACGAGAGGGGCCGGTGGCCTGTGCCATGGAGTTCTCCTGTCGCGCGGCGCGTGGGTAAACCGTACGCGAGAACTTTCGGTACGGGTGTGTCCAGGTCGTTCTCACAGTTTTCGGAGGCGTGCTCGAACCGTACTGGTCCAGGGGATTGACGAGCCATCAGTGCCGTCCTAGCTTTCTGAAAGCCTTTTCGGCTCATTTCTGCCCCACAGCACGTCCTGGAAGTTCGTCGCGGAGGGGGAACGTCATGGGGAGTGCGACCGGACCACGTCGACACCTGCGTCGGTTCGTCACCGGTGCCGTCTCCGTCCTCGCCGCGGTGAGCCTGGTGACGGCCTGCGGCTCGGGAGACGGAGACTCGGACGGCAGCGGAGCGGGCGGAGGGGGCGGCGCCTCCGCCGACGCCAACGGTGTCGACGACGGCACCACCCTGACCATGTGGACCCGCGCCGCCACCCGCCCGCAGAGCGAGGCCCTGGTCAAGGCCTACAACGCGGCGCACAAGAACAAGATCGAGCTGACGGTCATCCCCACCGACGACTACCAGGCCAAGGTCGGCGCGGCCGCCGGCTCCCGCGACCTGCCCGATCTCTTCGCCTCCGACGTGGTGTTCGTGCCGAACTACACGTCGAGCCATCTCTTCGCCGACATCACCGAGCGCATCGACGCCCTGCCCTTCGCGGACAAGCTGGCCCAGTCGCACATCAAGGCGGGCACCTTCGAGGGCAAGAAGTACGTCGTCCCGCACACCCTCGACCTGTCGGTGCTCTTCTACAACAAGTCCCTCTACAAGCAGGCCAAGTTGGACCCCGAGAAGCCGCCGACCACCCTGGCGGAGTGGGACGAGCAGGCACGGGCCGTCGACAAGCTGGGCGGCGGCGTCAACGGCACGTTCTTCGGTGGGAACTGCGGCGGCTGCGGTGTCTTCACATGGTGGCCCTCGATCTGGGCGTCGGGCGAGGAAGTCCTCAACGAGCAGGGCACGGAGGCCAATCTCGCCTCCACCACCGCGAAGAAGGTCTACGACACCTATCGCGGCTGGGTCGACGACGACATCGTCGCCCCGGGCGCCCGCGACGAGACCGGCGTGACCTGGACCGGCGTCTTCCCCAAGGGCAAAGTCGGCGTGATGCCCATGCCGTCCACGACCCTCGGCCTGATGCCCAAGGACCTCGACCTCGGGGTGGCGGCGATTCCCGGCCCCGACGGCGGCAGGTCCACCTTCGTCGGCGGTGACGCCATCGGCATCTCCGCCACCAGCAAGAAGGCCGACCAGGCCTGGAACTTCCTCTCCTGGTCCCTCGGCGACAAGGCACAGGTCGACGTGGTCGCCGCGCACAAGGACGTGGTCGCCCGCACCGACCTCGCCTCCAACAAGTACTCGCAGGCCGACCCGCGCCTGGTCACCATCAACCAGCTCGTCGCGGACGGTCGTACGCCGTACGCCCTGAAGTTCGGCCGGACCTTCAACGACCCCAACGGGCCCTGGCTGACCCTGATGCGCGACGCCGCCTTCGGCGACGGGACGAAGGTCGACAAGGACAACGAAGCGGTCACCGCCTCGCTCGCCGACTGACAGGAGAGCCATGCAGGTGAAGGCGCCCGCCCGAACGGCGGCCGAGCACCGGGCCCGGCAGGAGGACCCGGTGCGGAAGGCCCGTAGCCGCGTGCCCCTGTGGCGCTCGCGCAAGGTCCAGGGACTCGGATACGCGGCCCCGACGGCCGTGTTCGTCGCCGTGTTCTTCGTGTGGCCCCTGCTGCTCGTCGGGCAGATGTCCTTCAGGGACTGGCCGTTGCTCGCGGGTGACCTGGGCGGCAACGGCACCGAGAACTACACCGACGTCACCGACAGCACCCTGTTCTGGCCCGCCGTCCGCTTCACGCTCCTCTACACGGTGATCGTCACGGTGATCCTGCTGGGACTGGCACTTCTGCTCGCCCTGCTGGTCCAGGAGTCTCGGCCCGGTACCGGCTTCTTCCGTACGGTCTACTTCCTGCCCGGCGCGCTCGGACTCGCCTCCGCGTCCCTGCTGTTCTGGGGCCTCTACAGCCCGACCACCGGACCGCTGAGCCGCACCGCCGAGCACCTCGGCCTGGCCGGCGAACCGGTCTCCTTCCTCGGCACGCCCACCTCGGCACTGCTGTCGACGGTCTTCCTCGTCGTCTGGAAGTTCGCCGGCTTCTACATGCTGATCCTGCTGGTGGGGCTCCAGCGCATCCCGCACGAGCTGTACGAGTCGGCGCGGATGGACGGCGCGAGCCGCACGCAGATCTTCCGCTCCATCACGCTGCCCCTGCTGCGGCCGTCCCTCGCCCTGTCCCTCCTGCTGTGCGTGACCGGATCGCTGCTCGCCTTCGACCAGTTCTTCGTGCTCACCAAGGGCGGCCCCGACAACAGCACCGTCACCATCGTGCAGTTGATCTACCGGGAGGCGTTCCAGCGGCTCAACCTCGGTACCGCGGCGGCCCTTTCGCTCCTCGTGCTGGCCGCGCTGCTGCTGCTCAACGTCCTCCAGTTCCGCGGACTGCGCCACGCCGACGAATCCTGAGGAGAGACCCACCGTGCAACACCCTTTGGGCCGCACACCCCACTACGTCCTCGCCGGCGGACTGGCCGTCATCTTCCTCTTCCCGCTGGTGTGGAACGCCTGGGCCTCCGTCAGCGGCCAGCCCGGCACCGCTCAGGAGTCCGGATACGGCCTCGGCAACTACCGCACCCTGCTCGACTACGACGCCGGCCTGTGGCGGTACCTCCTCAACAGCACCCTGGTCTCGGCGCTCACCGTCGCCCTGACCGTCGGTGTCTCCCTGCTCGGCGGCTACGCCTTCGCCCGCTTCGCGTTCCCCGGCAAGAACCTGCTGTTCCTGCTCACCCTCGCCATCCTCATGGTCCCGTACGCCACCCTCCTCATCCCGCTCTACGTGCTGCTCGGCAGACTGCACCTGCAGAACTCCCTGATCGGGCTGAGCCTGGTCCTCGCGATGTTCCAACTGCCGTTCGCCACCTTCATGATGCGGATCTCCTTCGAGGCGGTGCCGCGTGAACTGGAGGAGTCGGCGCTCGTGGACGGCTGCGGAACGGCGGGCGCGCTGCGCCGAGTTCTGCTGCCCGCGGTCCGGCCGGGGCTGATCACGGTGGGGCTGTTCGCGTTCCTCGCGGCCTGGAACGACTTCATCGCCCCGCTGATCCTCATCTCCGACAGCGAGAAGGCGCCCCTGCCACTGGCCGTGGCCAACCTGCGGCAGCAGAGCATGGGCGCCGTCGACTACGGGGCGACCGAGGCCGGTGTCGTGGTTCTCGCCGTGCCCTGTCTGCTCGTCTTCCTCCTCCTGCAACGGCACTACGTAAGGGGCTTCATGTCGGGTGCGCTGAAGGGATGATGCGGTGAAGGAGAACACGCAGGGGCGCCCTGTCGTACCCGCGGCGCCGAGCCGGGGCCGACTGCGGCCGCTCGGCCTCGACGAGGTGCGGATCACGGGCGGGTTCTGGGCCCGGCGCCGGCACGTCAACACGACCGCCACCCTCGACCACTGCCATCAGTGGATGGAACGCGTCGGCTGGATCGGCAACTTCCGCGCCGCCGTCGAGGGCCGCATCCAACAGGACCACAGGGGGCGGGAGTTCGCCGACTCGGACGTCTACAAGCTCATGGAAGCCATGGCCTGGGACGGCAGCCCGGCCCTGGACGCCCTCTCCGCGACGATCGCCCCCGCCCAGGAACCCGACGGCTACCTCAACACCGCCTACGGCCGCCCCGGCCAGCAGCCCCGCTACAGCGACCTCGCATGGGGCCACGAGCTGTACTGCTACGGCCACTTGATCCAGGCGGGCGTGGCCCAGCTCCGTACCCGTGGCGGCGGCGAACTCGCCGAGATCGCCCGCCGGGCCGCCGACCACGTGTGCGCCACCTTCAAGCCGGGCGGCATCGAGGGCGTGTGCGGCCACCCGGTGATCGAGACGGCCCTGGTCGAACTCGCCCGTGCGACCGGCGAACAGCGCTACCTCGACCAGGCCGCCCTCTTCGTCGACCGCCGAGGCCAAGGCACCCTCGAAGACGGCGAGTTCGGCCGCGTCTACTACCAGGACGACGTGCCCGTCCGCGAGGCCACCGTCCTGCGCGGCCACGCGGTCCGCGCCCTGTACCTGGCCGCCGGCGCGGTCGACGTGGCCATGGAGACCGACGACGACCCTCTGCTCGCCGCCGTCGTACGCCAGTGGGAGACGGCGGTCGCCCGTCGGACCTACCTCACCGGCGGGATGGGCTCCCACCACCGCGACGAATCCTTCGGCGACGACTTCGTCCTGCCGCCCGACCGGGCCTACTCGGAGACCTGCGCGGGCGTGGCCTCCGTCCTGCTCAGCTGGCGGCTCCTGCTCGCCACCGGCGAACCGCGCTTCGCCGACCTCGCCGAACGGACCCTCTACAACGTTGTCGCCACCTCACCCGCCGAGGACGGCAGGTCCTTCTTCTACGCCAACACGCTCCACCGGCGCCGCCGCGGCACCGTCCCCGCACCCGACGTCCAGATCCCGCGCGCCGAATCGAGCCTGCGCGCCCCCTGGTTCGCGGTCTCCTGCTGCCCGACCAACGTGGCCCGCACCCTCGCCCAACTCCCCGCCCACCTCGCCACGAAGGACGACCACGGCATCCAACTGCACCAGTACGCCGACGCGTTGATCACCACCGGCGGGGTCGCACTGCGGGTCCGTACCGACTATCCGTCGGACGGACGCGTGACCGTCCGGATCGACCGGTCACCGGAGCACCCCTGGACGCTCTCCCTCCGTGTCCCCGCGTGGACCGAGGGCGCCCCCGCGTGGCTGGTCGATCCGGACGGGGAACGGTGTGCCGTCGCCCCGGGCACCGCCCAACTCACCCGCGCCTTCCGGCCCGGCGACGAGATCCACCTGGACCTGCCTCTCGCACCCCGCTGGACCCGGCCCGACCCGCGCATCGACGCGGTGCGCGGCACCGTGGCCGTGGAGCGGGGGCCGCTGGTGTACTGCGCCGAGTCCGTCGACCTGCCCGGCGGGCGGGACGTGGACGCGGTCCGGGTGGATCCCGGTGCCGAGCCCGAGGACGGGCCGGACGGGACCGTCGTGGTGCCGGGCGCCCTCACCGCCGTAGAACAGGAAACGGGGTGGCCGTACGGGGCCGCCCGTCAACTCGGAGCGGAGCCAAGGGATATCGCCCTCGTCCCGTACCGCACCTGGGCGAACCGTGGGCCCTCGACGATGCGGGTATGGATTCCCACCACCGAATAGGACCGCACAGGAACGTCCCCACCTCCACGATCGGAGCCCGAGCGTGTCCCAACCCCCCACCCGTCGCACGCTGTTGAGCGCCGCGGCGGCCACCCCACTCGCGCTGACCGCGTTACCCGCCGAGGCCGCGACCAGACCCGTTGCAAGAATCGACGGCTGGGCGGTGAACCCCTTCCCTCTGGACCAAGTCACCCTCGGCGACGGCGTGTTCCGCCGCAAGCGCGACCTGATGCTCGCCTACGCCAGGGCCTACTCCGCCGACCGCATCCTCGCCGTCTTCCGGGCCAACGCCGGACTCGACACCCGGGGCGCCCGGCCGCCGGGCGGCTGGGAGACCGCCGACGGCAACCTGCGCGGCCACTACGCGGGCCACTTCCTCACCCTCGTCGCCCAGGCGTACGCCGACACCCGCGAGGCCGCGCTCAAGACGAAGCTCGACTACCTGGTCGCCGCGCTCGCCGAGTGCCAGACGGCCTTCGCCGAGCACGGCTCACCGAGACCGAGCCACCCCGGATACCTGGCGGCGTACCCGGAGACCCAGTTCATCCTGCTGGAGAGCTACACGACGTACCCCACCATCTGGGCGCCCTACTACACCTGCCACAAGATCATGCGGGGGCTCCTGGACGCCCACGCCCTGGCCGGGAACCAGCAGGCGCTGACGATCGCCGCGAAGATGGGCGACTGGGTGTACAGCCGGCTGGGCCGGTTGCCCAAGGAGCAGTTGGAGCGGATGTGGTCGATCTACATCGCCGGTGAGTACGGCGGGATGAACGAGGTGATGGCCGACCTGTACGCCCTCACCGGCCGCACCGAACACCTCGCCGCCGCCCGCTGCTTCGACAACTCCGCGCTGTTGGCGGCCTGTTCGGAGAACCGGGACATCCTCGACGGGCGCCACGCCAACCAGCACATTCCCCAATTCACCGGATACCTGAGGGTGTACGACCACACGAGTCAGGAGACGTACGCACAAGCCGCCCGCAACTTCTGGGGCATGGTCGCCGGGCCCCGGACGTACAGTCTCGGCGGCACCGGCCAGGGCGAGATGTTCCGCGCCCGGAACGCCATCTCGGCCACCCTGGGCGACGACAACGCCGAGACCTGCGCCACGTACAACATGCTCAAGCTCAGCCGCCAGTTGTTCTTCCGCGAGCCGGACCCGGCGTACCTGGACTACTACGAGCGGGGCCTGACCAACCACATCCTCGCCTCGCGGCGGGACAGCTCCAGCACGTCGAGTCCGCTGGTCACCTACTTCGTGGGTATGGGGCCGGGGACGGTCCGTGAGTACGACAACACCGGGACCTGCTGCGGCGGCACCGGCATGGAGAACCACACCAAGTACCAGGACTCCATCTACTTCCGCTCGGCCGACGGCAGCACTCTCTACGTCACCCTCTACCTCGCCTCCACCCTGCGCTGGCAGGAGCGGGGCTTCGTCATCGAGCAGATGAGCGCCTATCCGGCGGAAGGCGTGCGCACCCTGACCTTCCGCTCGGGAAGCGGGCGGCTGGACCTGCGGCTGCGGGTGCCGTCCTGGGCGACGGCCGGGTTCACGGTCAGCGTCAACGGCACACCGCAGCAGGTGGACGCCGTGCCCGGCACCTACCTCACGCTGAACCGGGACTGGAGCGCCGGAGACCAGGTCCGGATCACCGCCCCCTACCGGCTGCGCGTCGAACGGGCCCTGGACGATCCGACCGTCCAGTCCGTGTTCTTCGGGCCGGTGCTGCTGGTCGCGCAGAGTCCGGCGAGGGAGTTGCGCAGCCTCTCCTTCTACAAGGACTTCACGCTCCGGGGCGACCTCGCCGACGCGATCCGCCCCGAAGGCCGCCCCCTGTACTTCACGACCCAGGGCCTGACCCTCGCCCCCTTCCACATCGGCGACGACACCCGCTACCACGCCTACTTCCGCCGCGCCGAGCCCGTCGCCGTCTTCGGTACGGCCGACTCGGGCGTCCCCAACCGGGCCCGCCCGGACGGCCTCACCTTCCTCGACGTGCTCTGGGCACAGGCACCCTTCGCGAACTCGGCCCGCTTCGTGGAGGCGGTGCGCGCCCTCGCGGACGTATGGCTGGCGCAGGGCCTGTTCAACCAGAGCGAGCGCGACCGCGTGGTGGCGGCCGCGCTCGGCTCCGGTCTCAGGCGCTGAGAGCTACCGCCTTACGCCCACGCTGAGGACACCGACGAGCTTCGGGCTCGTGGCGTTGTCGTAGACGACGTCCCCGCCGGACTCCTTCCAGATCCGGATCCGGAAGGAGTCCGGACCGTCGGTGGCCGTGACCCGGAAGGCGTACCCGGCCTTGCCGTTCACTGTGCCGGACCCCTGGTACACGGCCTGCGAACCGCTCACCACGAGCCAATCCGAGCCCGTCGAACGGAACTTGAGATTGGCCGCACCGAAGTCGAAGGTCGCCTTTCCGACGGGCCCGGCGACCCCCGGGACGTAGACCGCGCCGAAGGAGAACGCCGCCTTGCCCGCCAGGCCCGGCCGGGCGGGGTAGGCCCCGGCCGGGGAGGTGAAGACGCCGGTGCCGAGCGCGGGGCCCGCCGAGCGGTCGTACACGATCAGCTCGGGCATCGTCCTGCTGTCCGAGGCGCCGTCGTCGTCGGTGACCGTGACCACCGGACGGCGGATGCCCGCCTTGGTGTAGACGTGCTCGGCCTTGCAGCCGGACGCGGTGACGGTGCCGGACTGCGGGGTGCCGCCGTCCTTCCAGTCGATCGTGCAGGTGTGGGTGTCGCTCGCACCCGCGTCGGTGAACGTGGCTGTGACCACTGCGCGCTTCCCGACCGACACCGGCTGCGGGCCCTTCGCGGAGGTGATGACCGGTGCCGCGTTGGCGACGCGGACGGTGGCCGTGTCGTGGCTGCGGCCGCCGATCAGCGTGACCGTGAAGGTGCCGTCGTCGGTGCAAGTGATGCTGGTCTGCGCGGAGTTGGCGTCGGAGAAGGCGCAGGGTGCGCCCGCCTCGACGGTCCACTTCGCGCTACCCGCCCCGGAGAGCGTGCCGTTGAGGCGAATCGCGTCGCCCTCCGTGCCCTCCGAATCCGGACCGGCGTGCACGACGGTGACCGGATCGATGCTGGTGAGCGTCGGGACGACCGGCTTGATCAGGCCGTCCGCGTCGAACTCCAGCTTGTCGACGGTCGTTTCGCGGTGCATGCCGTCACCGCCGGGGATGGCGAACCGGTGATAGGCGATGTACCAGTCGTCGGTGTTCGGCACGTGCACGACCGAGTGGTGGCCGGGTCCCTTGATGCCCTGAGAGAGATCCTTCGAGAGGATCACGCCCCGCTTGGTCCACGGACCGGTGGGGGAGGGGCCGGTGGCGTACGCGACCCGGTAGTTCTCGTCCCGGGTGTCGTTCTCCGACCACATGAAGTAGTAGGTGCTGTTGCGCTTGATGACGAAGGTGCCCTCGTTGTAGCCGCTGGGCGTGATGTCCTTCATCTTCGCCAGGTCGACGGAGACCATGTCGTCGTTGAGCGGAGCCACGTACGCGTGGCCGTTGCCCCAGTAGAGGTACGACTGCCCGTCGTCGTCGGTGAAGACCGCCGGGTCGATCATCTGGCCGCTGAACTGGCCTGCCTTGAGCAGGGGTTGACCGAGCGCGTCCTTGAACGGGCCGGTCGGCGAGTCCGAGACCGCCACCCCGATGTTGGCGTCGGCACAGAAGTAGAAGTAGTACTTGCCGTCCTTCTCGGCGATCGTCGGCGCCCAGGCCCTGCTGTCCGCCCAGGAGACGTCCGGACCGAGGTCGAGGATGACACCGTGGTCGGTCCAGTGGACCAGGTCGGTGGACGAATACGCCTTGAACTGCGTACCGCTCCAGCCCTCGAAGCCGTCGGTGGTCGGGTAGATGTAGAAGGTGTCGCCGAAGCGCACGATGTTCGGGTCGGCGTTGAGACCCGGCAGCACCGGGCTCTTCATGACGACCGCCGAGACCGTCCAGGTCCGCTTCTTGCCGTCGGACCCGGTCACTTCGTACGTCACCGGCTTGCTGAAGTCCTGCACGCTGCCGGAGGCGGGGCTGATCGCCGCGCCGTGCGCGAGCGTGAACTCCGGTGCCAGCGCGGTGAGATCGGTGCCTTCCTTCATCGGCAGCGTGATCTTGCCGTCCGCGTTGTCGACGATGGCGTCGACCTTCAGACCGTCCGCGGTGGCCTTGGCGATGCCCGCTGTGTTGCCGCTCAGCTCCATGACCTCGGAGGCCGTGAGCGCCCGGTCGTAGATCCGGAAGTCGTCGACCTCGCCGCCGAAGGACGGGTCCGCCGAGTAGAGCGACTTGCCGATGTAGCCGCTGTAGTCCTTGTTCGCGTCGTACAGCTCGGACGGCTTGATGGTGGTCGTCGTGCGGGCCGCCTCGACACCGTCGACGTACAGGATCATCGTGCCGGTCGTGCCGTCGAGGGTGACCGTGACGTGCTGCCATTCACCGGGCGTGAGCTGCGAGCCGCCGGTCAGCTTCGACTCCGCCGACCAACTCGCCTTGGTGATCGCCGAGTAGAGGCTGTTGCCGCCGTTGGAGGGCGTGGCGAACAGGTACTTGTCGCTGTCCGGACCGAGCCCGAACAGCCACTGGAAGCTGCTGCCGCCCTTCCACTTGGCGTACGTCGACACGGTCACGCTGTCGGCGTTCTTCAGCACTCCGTTCGGGATCTTGACGTACGGCGAACCCGTCGCGTCGCCCGACATCTTGAAGGAGCCGTCCTGCACGCCGGTGCCGAAGGCGGGCGTACCGACATAGGTGCCGTGGTAGCCGTGGCCGCTGGAGTCGACCGCGATGTTGCCGGACGTCTCGTCGAAGCCGTAGTGCAGCAGCAGGTCGGCCGGGACGTCCGGGCCCTCCGCGGAGACGGTGACCTCGGCCTGGACCGGGATCGCGGCGCCGTCGGGCAGGCTGCCGGTCACCGTGAAGGTGCCCGCCTGCGCGTACTTCGACGCCGGGACGTCCTCCCAGCTGACCGCGACGGGACGCTTCACGCCGTCGGCGTAGGTGGCGATCAAGGTGGCGGGCAGGATCGGCGCCTCGCCGATCCGCGTCTTCACCTGGATGCCCTCGACGCTCTCGACGAGCTGGTCCGGCTGGTAGGCGCGGAGCAGACGGTCGTACTCGGCCTGGGTGACCGGCAGGACGGTGCCGTGGCGCGGTCTGGCCAGCAGGTCGTAGTCGGCGACCGGCGTCCAGGTGCCGGAGTCGAGGTCGGTCGTCTCGAAGGGGATGTAGCCGCGGCCGCCGAACTCGTCGAGGAACGCGTACCACTTCTCCTCGGTGTTCGACTTGAACACCAGCGGGCCCTCGGCCGCGCTCATCGCGCCCTTGCCGATGCCCTCCGCGACCGCCGTCCAGTTCAGGTTCAGGATCGAGTCGCTCTTCTCCTCGAAGATGAACTTGCTGTTGGGCGTGGAGGAGGAGTTGTTCCGCTCGTCCTTGGAGAGCCGGTAGTAGGTGCCGTCGTGCTGGATCATCGTCGAGTCGATGACCGAGTAGCCGCGGTCGATCCAGACCTTGGGCTCGCTGAAGGTGTAGAAGTCGCGGGTGGTCGCGTACATCATGCGGTTGTACGTGTCGCCCGAGTGCGCCTCGTTGTCGTACAGCTTCGACGCCCAGAACACCACGTACTCGCCGAGGTCGGAGTCGTAATACGCCTCCGGGGCCCAGGTGTTGCCCGCGCTGTCGGGGGAGACCTTCACCAGCCGCTGGTTCGTCCAGTGCACCAGGTCGGTGGACTCCCAGACCATGATGGACTTGCTGCCGGTGCGCTGGGAGGCGTCCCAGTCGCCGTTGCCGTAGATTCGCAGGTCGGTGGCGATCTGGTAGAACTTGTCGCCCTCGGGGGAGCGGATGATGAACGGGTCGCGCAGGCCCTTCTCGCCGAGCGTGGACGTCAGGACCGGCTTGCCGTCGTTCAACTCCCGCCACTTCAGCGGGTCGTCGCCCTTGCTGAGCGCCGCGTACAGCTGCTCGCCGTCCGAGGTGCCCTCGCCGGTGAAGTAGCTGAACATGTAGCCCTTGAGGGCTTCCTTCTGCGGGAGTTCGGGGATCTTCGCGGTGAAGGTGCGGGTGGCTTTCACGGCGCCCTTGGTGACGGTGGCGGTCAGTTCGACGCTCGTGGTTCCATCGCCGTGGGCGGGACGGTGGACCACGCCGTCGTCCCCGATGACACCCTTTTCGGCGGAGGACCAGGAGACCGACGTGCCGTAGTCACCCGTCGTCGGCAGTGTGAGGTTGCCGCGGACGTCATCGATGTTGTGGACGGTCAGGTCCTCGGTGGCCCGGTCGGTGGCCGTCTGATCGTCGAAGTCGGGCAGGACGGTGACGTCAAAGCTCTTGGTGTCGCTCGCCGAGCCCTTCGTCAGGGTCGCCGTGAGCGTGGCGTGGCCGTCCGGTTCACCGGCGGCGGGGCGGGTCACCTTGCCGGAGTCGGACACCACGGCCGTGTTGTCGCTGGCCCAGGTGATCGTCGACCCGCCGGCCGTACCGGACTTCGGCAGGTCGAGGTCGGCCGTGACCGCGCTGGTGTCGCCGAGGCTCAGCGCGGCCTTGTCGGCGGCGACGCCCGCCGCGGCGATCGGCTGGGTCAGCTCGTCGACCTCGGTGGCGTTCAGCGCGCGGTCGTAGACCCGGAAGTCGCGGATCCGGCCCTTGAACAGCTTGTCGCCGGAGTAGACCGACTTGCCGATGTAGTTGGCGGTGGTCGTGCCGGAGCCGATGGCACCGGGCGTGATGGTGACCGAGGTGTTGCGGCCGACCTCGACGCCGTCCTCGTAGAGGATGCCGGTGGTCCCGGTCTGGGTGTAGGTGAGCTGCTTCCACACCCCGCGGGTCAGGTTGTGCGAGTCGGCGGGCTTGGTGGTCTGCTCCGTCGACCAGTTGCCGGTGGCGATCGAGGTGCGCAGGGAGTTGCCGGTCGTGAAGAGGTAGCCGTCGCCGTTGCTGCCGCTGGAGTTGCCGAAGCCGTAGATGAAGTACGGCGTGGTCTGGGCGGAGTCGAGTAGCACGTCCGCCGAGACGCTGATCGAGTCCATGCCCTTCATGACGTCGTCCGGCACCTTGATGTAGGTGTCGGAGCCGTTGAAGGAGAGCCCCTGACCGGTGCCGGACCAGTCGGCGGTGCCGTTGACCGTGCCGTCGCGGCCGTTGCCGGAGGCGTCGGTGACGGTGGTGCCGGAGGCGCCGTCCAGCTTGTACCAGAGGGCGAGGCCCTCGGTGAGGTCCGCGGTGTCCGCCGCCTGCGCGGGGGCCACGGGCGAGGCGAGGCCCAGGAACAGCGACGCCACGGTCAGGCCGACGAACCGGCCCGCCCGGCGTCTCGCGCGGGTGCGCGGACATGCGAAGAAGGTCATGTGGGGATTCCCTGCTGAGGCATGGCGGGGCCTCGGCCGCGGGCACCCTGCCGTTTCGGCTGTGTGACGTCGTGTTGCGAGAGTGTCAAACGCGTGACGGTGCAGCGTCAAGAGGTATCGAACAACGTCCGACCAGTCGAACGAATTGGGGTGCGTGCCTCAATCATCGGATTCCGGGAGTGTGTTGACCTGTCCGTCTGCAGCACGATGAACGGATGGCGCTCCTCCACGACATCGTCTTCGACGCGGCCCGCCCCGCCGCGCTGGCCCGCTTCTGGGCGTCGGCCCTCGACGGGTATGCGGTCGCTCCCTACGACGATGCCGAACTCGCCCGATTACGAGCGCTGGGCATCGACGATCCCGAGGACGACCCGACCGTGCTCGTCGAGCCGGCCGGGGCGGGGCCACGGCTCTGGTTCCAGCTCGTGCCGGAAGGCAAGCGGGGGAAGAACCGAGTGCATCTCGACCTCCGTGCTGTTGAGGCGGAAGCCGAGATCGTGCGGCTGACCCGGATCGGGGCGTCGGTCCTCGCGCGCTTCGACGACCACACCTTGCTCGCCGATCCGGAGGGCAACGAGTTCTGCCTGTTCCCGCTCAGGTGACTGGGGCGCGGGGCGATCAGCCGAGCTCCTCGGCGAGTCCGACGACGATTCCCTCGGGTCCGCGGACGTAGCAGAGCCTGTAGATGTTCTCGTACTGGACGATCTCGCCGACGAGTTCGCCGCCGTGGGACCGCAGGCGGGCGACGACGTCCTCGATGTCGTCGACCGCGAACATGGCGCGCCGCAGACCGAGCGTGTTCGCCGGAGCGTCCCGAGGCTCGGGCGCGATGGCCGTCGGCCGGTGGAACTTCGCCAGCTCCACGCGCCCGTGGCCGTCCGGGACCCGCAACATCGCGACGTCCTGCCGGACGTCGTCGAGCCCGATGACCCGCTCCGCACCGCGCCATTCGAGTGGCCCGCTGCCTTCGAGTTCCATGCCGAGTGCGACGAAGAACGCGATGACGGCATCGAGGTCCTCGACGACGATGAGGACGTTGTCCATGCGCCGGAGCGCCATGCCGGGTCTCCTCCCGTGGGGTGCGGCCACGGTAACCGTCGCGCCCGGGTGAGCGCTCGACTCGGCGCTCGGCTCGGCCACGACTTGATCTCGGCCTGGTGAACACTGACCCGGCGCACGCCGTGACGTACGAGCGTGTGGCCATGGGCGTCGAGCCGACTTCGCGAGGTGACGGTTTCACGGGTGGCTGTCTCACCCTGATGGCCCTGCTGATCGAGATCCCGGCCGCTCTTCTGCTGGCACTGACGTCGGTGCTCCGCGGCTGGGGTCATACGGACGAGCAGACCGGGACACCCTCGATGGACTGGGTGCCGATCATCGGGTACGGCGGGTTCACGCTGTCCGTGCTCGTGGTCGCGGGAGTCTTCCTGCGCTCGGCGCATCCCTTCGCGGGAGCGGTCCAACTGGTCCTGGCGGCCGTCGCGTTGATCTGCACGCTCAGCGTGTGGGGCCAGCAGTACGAGCGCTCCCACCCGGCTCCGCTGCCGACGTGCCCCACGAAGGCCGGGGTGCCGTGCACTCCGCCGACCCCGCCGCCATGAGCTGGGCGATCAGGCCGCCCCGGTGAACTCGTCGGCCACCCACCGCGCCACACCGGGCGGGTAGGGCGCCGGCAGTCCGAGCACGATGTGGCCGAAGCCGGCGGCCACCGCCTCCTCGATCGCGGCCCGGGTGAGGTCGGGACGGTCGTAGGAGCCGGGCAGGTGGATCGAGCGGGTGATGGCGGCCGGGTCGCGGCCGATCTCCTCGCAGTACCGGTCCAGGAGGGCGCTGCGGCGGACGACGTCCGCGAGGTCGCCGCCCGGGATGTTCCAGAGGTCGGCGTGCTCGGCGACCACGCGGAGCGTCGCGGAGGAGCGGCCGCCGATCATGATGGGCGGGTGCGGGCGCTGCACGGGCTTGGGGTTGGCGAACGCGCCGGTGAGCCGGACATGCTCGCCGTGGAAGTCGAACGGCTTGTCCTCGGTCCACAGCCGCCGGATCACCGTGCACGCCTCGGCGAGGCCCGCCACCGCGTCGGGGACGTCGAGGAAGGGCAGACCGTGCGCCGGATACTCGCGCCGGGCCGCGGGAGGGTGGGGCCGGGAGCCCACACCGATCCCGAAGTCGAGACGCCCGCCGGAGACGACATCCACGGTCGTGGCGATCTTGGCGAGCATCGCGGGCGGCCGGAAGCGGTTGCTCGTCACGAGGACACCGAGCCGTAGCCGTCGGGTCTGGGCGGCGAGAGCCGAGAGGAGTGTCCAGCCCTCCAGGACCGGGCCGTCCGGGTCGCCGCCGATCGGCATGAGGTGGTCGAAGAGCCAGGCGTGCTCGATCTCCGGTACCGCGTCCGCTTCCCGCCAGACACGCAGGACGTCCTCGTAGCCGACCTGCATGGGAGCGGTCATGATCCCGAAACGGGGTGGGTGCGTCATGGGTCTCTCTCGATCGATTCAGCGGCGACGCAGCGACGCGTCGAGCAGCGCGGGCGGAGTGGCGTACTTCTCGTGGGCGGCGAGGTCGGTCCCGGGGGCGACGATCGCGTCGACCGCGTCCAGGACGTCCGCGGAGAGCACGGTGTCGGCGGCGGCCAGCTGCGAGCGCAGATGCTCCGGGGTGCGGGGGCCGATGAGCGCGCTGGTCACGGCGGGATGCGCGGTCACGAAACCGAGCGCGAGCTGGATCAGCGTCAGACCGGCCTCCTCCGCGACCCCGGCCAGCTTCTCGACGGCGTCGAGCCGGGCCCGGTTGTGGGGGAGCGTCATGTCGAAGCGGTCCGGCATGAATGCCGAGCGGTGGGTGGTGACGTCCCGGCCCTTCCGCACCGCGCCCGTCAGCCAGCCCGAGGCCAGCGGGCTCCACACCAGCACCCCGAGCCCGAACTCCTCGGTCATGGGCAGGACATCGGCCTCGATCCCGCGCTGGAGCAGGGAGTAGCTGGGCTGTTCGGTGACGTAACGGCCCAAGTGGTGCTCGCGGGCGGTCCATTGAGCCTGCACGATGCGGTGGGCGGGGAAGGTCGAGGAGCCGAAGTAGCGGATTTTTCCCGCGCGTTGGAGGTCGGTCAGCGCGGACAGGGTCTCCTCGTCGCCGGTGCGCGGGTCCCACCGGTGGATCTGGTAGAGGTCGACATGGTCGACACCGAGCCTGTGCAGGCTGTTGTCCAGTGCGGTGAAGAGCCAACGGCGCGAGCCGCCCTGGTGGTTGCGGTCCTCGCCCATCGGCATGGCCGCCTTCGTCTGCGGTGAAGAGCCAACGGCGCGAGCCGCCCTGGTGGTTGCGGTCCTCGCCCATCGGCATGGCCGCCTTCGTCGCCAGCACGATGTCGTCACGGCGGCCGGCGATGGCCTTGCCGACCATCTCCTCCGACTCGCCGGCGCCGTACATGTCGGCGGTGTCGATGAGGTTGACCCCGCCCTCCAGGGCGGCGTCGACGAGGGCGGTGGCCTCGTCCTGGGTGGTGCGCCCGATGGCGCCGAAGTTCATCGCGCCGAGTGCGAGAGAGCTGACCTGGACTCCGGTGCGGCCCAGAGTGCGGTACTGCATGATCGTATTCCTCCGTGCGGCATGGGTGCCGTGGTGGCCGGTGCCCACATAGACCCCGCCGCCGTTGGAGAAGTGCAGCGCCTTCTCGATGCGGTACGGCAGCTCGCCCACCGTCGTCGTGTTGCGCGCCGCC
>NZ_JBEYVC010000095.1:0-40302 GCF_040643855.1 Streptomyces sp. NPDC047072
GGGTGCCGTTCGTCGTCGCCGTCAACACCTTCCCGGACGGCCCCCGTCACGACATCGATGTGCTCGTGCGCTACTTCTTCTTCGCGCCGCGCTTCTCGCGCACCCGCACCGAGATGTGGATCGGGGTGCCCTCGAAGCCGAACTCCTCGCGCAGCCGGCGCTCGATGAAGCGCCGGTAGCCCGCCTCGATGAAGCCGGAGGCGAAGAGCACGAACCGCGGCGGCTTGGTGCCGGCCTGGGTGCCGAAGAGGATGCGCGGCTGCTTGCCGCCCCGGATCGGGTGCGGGTGGGCGGCGACCAGCTCACCGAGGAAGGCGTTCAGCCGGCCGGTGGGCACGCGCGTCTCCCAGCCCGCCAGCGCCGTCTCGATCGCCGGGACCAGCTTCTCCATGTGCCGTCCGGTGCGCGCCGAGACGTTGACCCGCGGCGCCCACGCCACCTGGGCGAGCTCGGTCTCGATCTCGCGCTCCAGGTAGTAGCGGCGCTCCTCGTCGAGGGTGTCCCACTTGTTGTACGCGACGACGATCGCGCGGCCCGCCTCGACGGCCATGGTGACGATCCGCTGGTCCTGGACCGAGATGGACTCGGAGCCGTCGATCAGGATGACCGCGACCTCGGCCTTCTCGACGGCGGCCGCGGTGCGCAGCGAGGCGTAGTAGTCGGCGCCCTGCTGGAGGTGGACCCGCTTGCGGATGCCGGCGGTGTCGACGAACTTCCAGGTGACGCCGCCGAGTTCGATCAGCTCGTCGACCGGGTCGCGGGTGGTGCCCGCGAGTTCGTTGACGACGACGCGCTCCTCGCCCGCGACCTTGTTCAGCAGCGAGGACTTGCCGACGTTCGGGCGCCCGATGAGGGCGATCCGGCGCGGGCCGCCGATGCCGGCCCCGCCGAAGGTCTGCTCGGGGGCGTCCGGCAGGACCTCCAGAACGGCGTCCAGCATGTCGCCGGTGCCGCGGCCGTGCAGCGCGGAGACGGGGTGCGGCTCGCCGAGACCGAGGGACCAGAGGTACGCCGCGTCGGCCTCCCCGCTGGGCCCGTCGACCTTGTTGGCGCACAGGACGACCGGCTTCCCGGCCTTGCGCAGCAGTCGTACGACCGCCTCGTCGGTGTCGGTGGCGCCGACCTTGGCGTCGACGACGAACACGACGGCGTCGGAGGCCTCGATGGCGTACTCGGCCTGTGCGGCGACGGAGGCGTCGATGCCGAGGACGTCCTGCTCCCAGCCGCCGGTGTCGACGACCTTGAAGCGGCGCCCGGCCCACTCGGCCTCGTAGGTCACCCGGTCGCGGGTGACACCGGGCTTGTCCTCTACGACGGCCTCGCGGCGGCCGATGATGCGGTTGACGAGCGTCGACTTGCCGACATTCGGGCGGCCGACGACGGCGAGCACGGGCAGCGGCCCGTGACCGGCCTCCTCGATGGCCCCCTCGACGTCCTCGAGGTCGAAGCCCTCCACGGCGGCGAGCTCCATGAACTCCGCGTACTCGGCATCGCCGAGCGCTCCGTGGTCGTGCTCTGCGGAAGAGCCCTCGGAGGGGATGTGGTCGTTCATGAAGTGCGTACCTCGTTCATCGTGGTGGTCGGTGAACCCCACCGGTGTGTGTCCGGTTTGATCCACTACTCAGTGTCGCCCAGGGCCTGTCCGGCGGCTCGGGCCGGCGTCGCGGGCCCTGGCACGCACATCTGCCGCACCAGAACCCGCACGGGTGAGCCGCGAAGTACCGTACCTCGCAGCCGGCCCGGTCCGCCGGACAGGCCCTAGCGCCCGGTGAGGCGCCTGGCGTTTTCCAGGTGGGTGCTGAGCTGCTTCTGGATGCGCTCGGTGGCCTCGTCGAGGACCTTGCGGGTGCGCCGCCCGGAGCCGTCGCCCGCCTCGAAGGGGTCGCCGAAGACGACGTCGATGCGGGAGCGCAGCGGGGGCAGCCCCTTTATCAACCGGCCGGCCCGCTCGGAACTTCCCAGGACGGCGACCGGGACGATCGGGGCGCCGCTGCGGACCGCGAAGTAGGCGAGACCGGCGCGCAGGGAGGCGAAGTCGCCCTCGCCCCGGGTGCCCTCCGGGAAGATCCCGAGGACCCCGCCCCGCTCCAGCACCCCGAGCGCGCGGGCGATGGCCGTACGGTCGGTGGACGCGCGGTCGACGGCTATCTGGCCGGTGTGGACCATGAACGAGCCGACCGGGCCGATGAACGCCTCCTTCTTCACGAGGAAGTGCGAGGCCCGCGGCGCCACGCCGATGACCATCGGCCCGTCGAGGTTGTGCGAGTGGTTGGGCGCGAAGATCACCGGACCGCTGGTGGGCACCTTCCACGCCCCCAGCACCCGCGGCCGCCACAGCCCGTACATCAGCCCCACGCCGATCCGCCGGCCGACCTCGGCGCCGCGCGCGGTGGGCAGTTCCAGGTCGCTCACTTCCCGGCCCGCTTCTCCTCGACGAGGGTCACGACGCACTCGATGACCTGAGCGAGGGTCAGCGCGGTGGTGTCCACCTCGACGGCGTCGTCCGCCTTGGCGAGCGGGGAGGTCTTGCGGCTGGAGTCGGCCGCGTCCCGCTTGACCAGGGCCTCCCGGGTGGCGTTGACGTCGGCGCCCTGGAGCTCACCGCTGCGACGGGCGGCACGCGCCTCCGCGGAGGCGGTGAGGAAGATCTTGAGGTCGGCGTCGGGCAGCACGGTCGTACCGATGTCCCGGCCCTCGACGACGATGCCGTGCTCCGCGGAGGCGGCCAGCGACCGCTGCAGCTCGGTGATCCGGGCCCGCACCTCCGGCACCGCGCTCACCGCGCTGACCTTGGCGGTGACCTCCTGGGTGCGGATCGGCCCGGCCACGTCGGTCCCGTCGACCGTGATCGTCGGGTTCTCGGGGTCGGTGCCGGAGACGATCTCCGCCTTCCCGGCCACGGCGGCGATCGCGGTGGGGTCCTCGATGTCGATCCCGTTGTTCACCATCCACCAGGTGATCGCCCGGTACTGGGCCCCGGTGTCGAGGTAGCTGAGGCCCAGCTGCGCGGCCACGGCCTTCGACGTGCTGGACTTGCCGGTGCCGGAGGGACCGTCGATGGCGACGATCACGGGCTGGGCGGCGCCGTTTTCCACGGGGGGACACCTTTCGGGTGCGCGAGGATGAGCGAGGCGGGGGCGCGAAGGTGCCCCGCACAAGGTTACTGGCTCGCCGGAGGGCCCTTTACAGCCGCGGGGGGCCGCGGTCGGGCCTACTGCCGGATCGCCCAGCCCCGCTCCCGCAGCGACGCCGACAGGACGGGCGCGGCCTGCGGCTCGACCATCAGCTGCACCAGACCGGCCTGCTGCCCGGTCGCGTGCTCGATGCGTACGTCCTCGATGTTGACCCCGGCCCGTCCCGCGTCGGCGAAGATGCGGGCCAGCTGTCCCGGCTGGTCGTCGATGAGCACGGCCACGACCTCGTACACCCGCGGCGCGGACCCGTGCTTGCCCGGCACCCGGACCTGCCCCGCGTTCCCGCGCCGCAGCACGCTCTCGATCCCGGACGCGCCCTCACCCCGCTTGGCCTCGTCGGCGGACTGGAGCGCCCGCAGCGCCCGCACGGTCTCCTCCAGATCCCCGGCGACATCGGTCAGCAGATCGGCCACCGGGCCGGGGTTCGCGGACAGGATGTCGATCCACATCCCGGGGTCGGAGGCGGCGATCCGCGTCACGTCCCGGATCCCCTGCCCGCACAGTCGTACGGCGGCCTCCTCGGCGTGCTCCAGGCGCGCGGCGACCATGCTGGACACCAGGTGGGGCATGTGGGAGACGAGCGCGACGGCCCGGTCGTGGGCGTCGGCGTCCATCACGACGGGCACGGCACGGCAGTGCGAGACCAGCTCCAGGGCGAGGTTGAGCACCTCGGTGTCGGTGTCCCTGGTCGGCGTCAGCACCCAGGGCCGCCCCTCGAAGAGGTCCCCGGTGGCCGCCAGCGGCCCGGACTTCTCGCGGCCGGACATCGGGTGCGTACCGATGTAGGAGGCGAGGTCGAGCCCGAGCGCCTCCAGCTCCCGGCGCGGCCCGCCCTTGACGCTGGCCACGTCGATGTAGCCGCGGGCCGCGCCCCGGCGCATGGCGTCGGCGAGCACTGCGGCGACATGGGCGGGCGGCGCGGCGACGATCGCGAGGTCGACGGGCCCCTCGGGCGCCTCGTCGGTCCCGGCGCCGAGCGCGGCCGCGGTCCGGGCCTGCTCGGGGTCGTGGTCGGCGAGGTGCACGGTGACGCCCCGCTGGGTCAGGGCCAGCGCGGCGGACGTGCCGATGAGGCCGGTGCCGACGACGAGTGCGGTCCTCACTGCGCGATGTCCTTGCGCAGCGCGGCGGCGGCACCGAGGTAGACGTGCGCGATGTCGGCGCGGGGCCGCTCGGACTCTATGTGCGCGAGGACCCGGACGACCCGGGGCATGGCGCCCTCGATGTCGAGTTCCTGGGCGCAGATCAGCGGTACGTCGACGATGCCGAGCTTGCGGGCCGCGGCCGCCGGGAAGTCGCTGTGCAGGTCGGGCGTTGCCGTGAACCAGATGCTGATCAGGTCGTCCGCGGTCAGTTCGTTCCGCTCCATGATGGCGGTGAGCAGCGCCCCGACCTGCTCGTCCATGTGTCCGGCCTCGTCCTGGTCGAGTTGGACGGCGCCCCGGACCGCTCGTACCGCCACGGCGTTGCTCCTTGCTGATGTACGGATCGGCTCTTGTCCATCCAGCCTAGTCAGCCCCTGCGGGGCGGGTGCGCGCCGCCCGCCCCGTGAGACACCGGGCCTGTCCTGAAGTCGGGCCATGCCAATGTCACCCGAATGTCCCAGTTCCGCTACTTGGGGTGAAACACGCCCGTGCGCCTCTGGACTCGGAGCCACCCGTCCGCTCTCATGGCAGGAAACTCGCCTCGGGGGAGGCCCCTTATATGAAGCGCTCCGGACCGCTGCTCACACTGCTCGCGGGTCTGCTGGTCGGCCTGGTCATGCTGTCGCTCAACGCGACGACGGGTGAGGAGACCACGGCATCGACCGTGCAGCCCTCGCCGAGCGCCGCCTCGCCCGGCACCAAGGCGTCACCGCCGGCTGCCACGCCCACGGCGACGACGCAGCCGCCCAGCCCGTCCCCGTCAGGGACCGCCGTGCCCGAGGGCGTCTACACCGGCCGGACCGACGACGACTCCTCCGCCGTCGCGATCACGGTCCGCGACGACAAGGCGATCGCCTACGTCTGCGACGGGCACAACGTCGAGGCCTGGCTCCAGGGCGACGTCCGCGCCGACGGCAGCATGAAGCTCACCGGCAAGGGCGGCACGAGCCTGACCGGCACGCTCAAGGGCACGAAGCAGATCAGCGGCAAGGCCACCGTCTCCAGCGGCAGCTACCCCTTCACCATCGCCAAGGCGAAGAAGCCGTCGGGTCTGTACCGGGCGAACAGCCAGGTGGCCGGCGCGCGCATCGAGGGCGGCTGGATCGTCCTGCCGGACGGCCTCCAGGTCGGCGTCCTCAAACGAAACGGCAAGCCCTCGCCGGCACCCGAGATCAACCCGGAGACCGGCGCGCTGACGGTCGACGGCCACCACCTCACGGCCCGCCCGGTAACCCCCTGACCCCAGGGCCTGTCCGGCGGATCAGGCCGGCGTCGCGGGGTTGGGCACGCCCGTCTGCCGCGTTGTCGTCACTCGCCGACTCCCCCACGCTCGAACAACCTCGCGCGGGAGGGGCCCCCATCGCGTCGACTCCCTCCTCCGCCTTGCAGCCAGACGCACCCAACCCCGCTCACCTGCACCCACCAGCACCGTTCCTTGCAGCCGGCCTGATCCGCCGGACAGGCCCTAGCCCGAGGGAGCCGATCATGACCGTCGACCCGAACGCGGCCACGCAGAGCTGGCCCGCTCGCGAACCCGAGCGGCGCACCCACCCGGCCCGCTATCTCGTCCCCGCGCTGGTCGCGGCCGCCGTCGCGGTCGCCCTCGGCGCCTACGGCAAGATCCACGACCCGGCGGGCACGGCCTTCAACATCGCCGGCTTCAGCAGCACCGGCGCGGTGAAGTCCTGGCTCGCCACGGGCGCCTTCTTCTTCGCCCTCGTCCAGCTGGTCTCCGCCCTCATGCTCTACGGCAGGCTCCCGGGCCCGAGCTGGTCCTCGACCCTGCACCGCTGGTCCGGCCGGGTGGCGTTCCTGCTCGCGGTGCCGGTCGCGGTGCACTGCCTGTACGCGCTGGGCTACCAGTCGTACGAATCACGCGTTCTGTGGCACTCCCTCTTCGGCTGCTTCTTCTTCGGCATCTTCAGTGCCAAGATGCTGCTGCTCCGCTGGGAGCGCCTCCCTGGCTGGCTGCTGCCGATCGTCGGCGGTCTGGTCTTCACCGCCCTCACGATCCTCTGGCTGACCTCAGCCCTCTGGTTCTTCCGCACCTTCGGAGTGACGACATGACGCAGATCCCGGCGCGACGCACCATCCTCCTCGCGACGGGCGCGGCCACGCTCACCGTCGGCTGCAGCGAGTACGGCGGCGACAGCGACTCCGGCTCCAGCTCGGTGGAGGCCTCGGCCGGCACCGAACTGGCGAAGACCAGCGAGATCCCGGTCGGCGGCGGCAAGATCTTCAAGGACGAGAAGGTCGTCGTCACCCAGCCGAAGGAGGGTGAGTTCAAGGCCTACTCCAGCACCTGCACCCACCAGGGCTGCCAGGTGTCCAGCGTGTCCGGCGGCACCATCAACTGCCCCTGCCACGGCAGCAAGTTCAAGATCGCGGACGGCTCGGTGGCCAACCCGCCCGCGAACAAGCCCCTGCCGGAACAGCAGATCACCGTGAAGGGCGACTCGATCGAGCTGGCCTAGGAGTCCCAGAGGGCCCCGAGCGTCACCAGCTCGCTGCCGTACTCGATGCGGTCGGCCCACTCTCTGGGCCACGCGTCGGCCCCCAGATGGGCGCCCGCGAAGGCGCCCGTCAGACAGGCGATGGAGTCCGAGTCGCCGGAGCTGCACGCGGCCCGCCGCAGCGCGGTCAGCGGCTCCTCGGGGAAGAGCAGGAAGCACAACAGGCCGGTCGCCAGGGCCTCTTCGGCGATCCAGCCGCCGCCGGTGGCCAGACAGGGGTCGTCCTCGGGCGAGACGGTCCGCAGGGCGGCCTCCAGCCGGTCGAGAACGGCGATGCACTCGTCCCAGCCGCGCGCGATGAACCGCCCGGACGTGGGGTCCTGACCGCGGGTCCACAGGTCCCCGAGCCACCGCTCGTGGTAACGGCCCCGGTTCGCCACGGCGTACGACCGCAACATCGTCACCAGGGACGCCGGCTCGGCCCCGTCCGCGAGCAGCCGTACGGCATACGCGGTGAGGTCGGAGGCCGCGAGCCCCGTCGGGTGCCCGTGGGTGAGCGCGGCCTGCAACTGGGCCGCACCGGCCCGCTGTTCCGCGCTCAGGCCTGGGACGAGCCCGACGGGCGCGACCCGCATGTTGGCGCCGCAGCCCTTGGAGCCGATCTGGCTGGCGTCCTGCCAGGGGAGGTTCTCGTCCTTGAGCAGGTAGCAGGCCCGCAGGCAGGTGTTGCCCGGCGCCCGGTTGTTCTCCGGCGACTGGTACCAGTCCACGAACTCCTCACGCAGAGGCCGCTCCAGGCGCTTGGGTGCAAGCAGCCCCCGGTCCGTCGCCGTCCGCAGAGCGCGCCCCACCGCCAGCGTCATCTGCGTGTCGTCGCTGACCACGGCCGGAGTCCACAGCCCCATCTGCCGCCACGGCCCGCTCTTGGCGAGGATCGACGGCACGTCGTTGAACTCCGTCGGAAAGCCGAGCGCGTCCCCGAGGGCGAGCCCGATGAGCGCGCCGGTGGCGGCGTGCTTGCGCACGATCGTGGTCATGGAGGTCCTTCCGGGGACGGTCGCAGGAGGGGCGGGGAGAGCGTCGTGGCGGTGCCCGCGCGGTACAGCGCGGCAGGCTTGCCCCGGCCGCCGGTCAGGCGCGCGACCCCGGGGATCTGCTCGACGAAACCGGGCGTGGCGAGCACCTTGCGGCGGAAGTTGGGCCGGTCGAGCGAGACGCCCCAGACGGTCTCGTAGACCTGCTGGAGCTCGCCGAGGGTGAACTCGCGCGGGCAGAAGGCGGTGGCGAGGCAGGTGTACTCGAGCTTGGCGCCGACGCGCTCATGGGCGTCGGCCAGGATGCGGTCGTGGTCGAAGGCGAGCGGTCCCGTCTTCTCGTACGGCACCCAGCGGGCCTCGGCCGCGTCGCCGCCGCCGCTCGGCTCTGGCGGATCGGGCAGCAGCGCGGCGAAGGCGACGGAGACGACCCGCATCCTGGGGTCGCGGCCGGGTTCGCTGTAGGTCCGCAGCTGCTCCAGATGGAGCCCCGAGACGTCCGCCAGCCCGGTCTCCTCGGCGAGTTCGCGGCGGGCCGCGGTCTCCGCCGACTCGTCGGGGTGGAGGAACCCCCCGGGCAGCGCCCAGTGCCCGGCGTACGGTTCGTGCCCGCGCTCGACGAGCAGGACGTGCAGCGCGCCCTCCGTGACGGTGAGTACGGCGAGATCGACGGTGACCGCGAAGGGTTCGTGGGCGTACTTGTCGTAGGTCATGCGCGCCACCCCCTTGACAGCCGGCACTTAATGGTCAGCATGACTAATAGTCGTTACGACTATAAAGAGGGTGGTGATGTTCCGGCAACCCCCTAGCGGGTGAAGGATTCGCGCCCGAGGAAGCCCAGCAGCCGCACTCCTGCCCCCGCGCCCGGCGCCACCGCGACGGGCGCGGCGAACCGCACCCCCCGGTCCTCCTCCCCCACCACGCACCGCGCGACGGACAGCAGTTCCCCCGCGAGGCCCTCTGGGATCGGCCGCGCCTGTCCGCGGGCCCGCGCCACGTCCCAGCCGTGCACGGCGATCTCGACGGCACCGACGGCGGCCGTCACCGGCGCCTCCAGCGGCCGTTCGCCGACCAGCACCCGCTCGCGGGGCCCGGCCGTCCACGCCCCGAGCACCGCGCACGCGCGCGTGCGGAAGTCGCAGGCCCGGTCGGCACGCGGGTACAGCTCGATCCGTCCGCCGGTCAGCCCCTCGTACAGCGCGTCCAACGAGTCGTCGAGATGCCCGAGCAGCTTCCCGAGGTCCCACTCGGCGCAGGGCGTGCCCCTGCCGAGACTCTCCCGCCCGATCCCCGCCACGCTGCCCAACGCGTAGGCCAGCGACCGCTCCAGCAGCTCTCCCGCGTCCATACGAGCACCTCCCCGCTCCGAGCCCGGTCCGTCACGGATGCAGACCGGCGCGGGGCCGCAAACGCATCGGCCGGCCCCGGAAGAATCCGGAACCGGCCGAAGCCACACAGCCGTACGGCCGCGTAGAAGCAAGTCCTACAGGTCGACTTCCTTCATCAGCATGCCGACCTCGGTGTTGGACAGCCGCCGCAGCCAGCCCGACTTCTGGTCGCCCAGGGTGATCGGCCCGAAGGCGACCCGCACCAGCTTGTCGACCGGGAAGCCGGCCTCGGCGAGCATGCGGCGCACGATGTGCTTGCGGCCCTCGTGGAGGGTGACCTCGACGAGGTAGTTCTTGCCGGTCTGCTCGACGACCCGGAAGTGGTCCGCGCGCGCGTACCCGTCCTCCAGCTGGATGCCGTCCTTGAGCTGCTTGCCCAGGTCGCGCGGGATCGGGCCCACGATGTGCGCGAGGTAGACCTTCTTCACGCCGTACTTGGGGTGGGTCAGCCGGTGGGCCAGCTCGCCGTGGTTGGTGAGCAGGATGACGCCCTCGGTCTCGGTGTCGAGCCGGCCGACGTGGAAGAGCCGGGTCTCCCGGTTGGTCACGTAGTCGCCGAGGCACTGCCGGCCCTCGGTGTCCTCCATCGTCGAGACGACACCGGCGGGCTTGTTCAGCGAGAAGAACTGGTACGACTGCGTCGCGACGGTGAGGCCGTCGACCCTGACCTCGTCCTTCTCCGGGTCGACCCGCTTGCCCTGCTCCAGGACGATCTCGCCGTTGACCTCGACGCGCGCCTGCTCGATCAGCTCCTCGCAGGCCCGCCGGGAGCCGTAGCCCGCGCGCGCGAGGATCTTCTGGAGCCGCTCGCCCTCCTGCTCGGCGCCGGGGAACGTCTTGGGGAGCTTCACGTCCTTCTTGTCGGCGTACCGCTCCCGGTTGCGCTCCTCGGCCCTGGTCTCGTACTCACGGGACCGGGAGGGCGCCGTACGGCCGCCGCTCTGCTGGGGCCGCTTCGGGCCGCCCTTGGCGCCGCCGCGGGCCGCGCCGCCGCGCCCGGCCTTCGGGCCGTCCGGGGAGGCGCCGGGGCCCACATCGTAGCGCCGCTCCTCGGGGCGGGGCTTCTTCGGCCGGCCGCCCTGCCTGTCGTCGCGGTCGTTGCCGGCGCCGCGGTGGTTACCGCGACCGCCGCTGCTCCCGCCGCGACCACCACCGCTTCCGCCGCGGCCGCCGCTGTTGCCACCACGGCTCCCGCCGTTGTTTCCGCTGCTGTTCCTGCCGCTGCTGCTTCGCATCAAGTTTCCGTCTAGTCGTCGTCTGTGTCGTCGGGATCCGGAGCGTCCGGATCGAACGACGGTACGCCTTCCTGGGTCTCGGCCTCGATCGCCTCCGCCTCCGGGAGGAAGGGCGCGAGTTCCGGGAGCTCGTCCAGGCCGCGCAGGCCCATCCGCTCCAGGAAGTAGTTCGTCGTCACATACAGGATCGCACCTGTTTCGGGTTCCGTGCCCGCCTCCGCGACCAGGCCACGCTGGAGCAGGGTGCGCATCACACCGTCGCAGTTCACCCCGCGCACCGCGGAGACCCGGCTGCGGCTGACCGGCTGGCGGTAGGCGACCACGGCGAGGGTCTCCAGGGCCGCCTGGGTGAGCCGGGCCTGCTGCCCGTCCAGGACGAACCGCTCGACGGCCGGGGCGTAGGCGGCCCGGGTGTAGAACCGCCAGCCATTGGCGACGTGCCGCAGCTCGAAGCCGCGCCCCTGGGCGGCGTACTCCCCGGCCAGCTCCCGGAGCGCCCTGGTGATCTGCCGCTTGGGCCGCTCCAGGATCTTCGCCAGGTGCTCCTCGGTCGCGGGCTCGTCCACGACCATGAGGACGGCCTCCAGGGCCGGCTTGAGGTCCAGCTCGGCGACAGCGGACAGCCCCGCCGGGGCCTCGGCCGTGTGCTCGGTGGCCTCCTCGGTGGTGTCCTCGCTCACGCCTTGTCCTCCTTGGGCGGCTCGGGCGGTCGGTCGAATTCGTCGGTCACCATAGGCTCGGCGTCGTCCGCACCGCCGGTCCACCGCACGAGCAGCTCCCCCAGGGCGGTCTCCTGGTCCAGCGCGACGGCCTTCTCCCGGTACAGCTCCAGCAGCGCGAGGAAGCGCGCCACGACCGTCAGGGTGCCGTCGGCGTCCTCCACCAGCACCCGGAAGCTGACCTCGCCGAGCTCCTTGAGCCGCGCGACCACGATCCCGGCCTGTTCCTGGACGCTCACCAGGGGCGCGTGGATGTGGTCGACGTACACCTGCGGCTTGGGCTTGGGCTGCATCGCCTTCACGGCGAGCTTCGCGAACCCCTCGGCGCCGATGCTGATGACGACGTCGGGGAGCAGGTCGGCGTGGTGCGGTTCGAGTCCGACGGTACGGGGGTAGCGGCGGGCCTCCTCGTCGAGGCGGCCGTTGAAGATGTCGGCGATCTGTTTGTACGCGCGATACTGCAATAGCCGCGCGAACAGCAGGTCACGGGCCTCCAGCAGCGCGAGGTCGGCCTCGTCCTCCACCTCGGCGGCGGGCAACAGCCGGGCCGCCTTGAGGTCCAGCAGGGTCGCGGCGACGACGAGGAACTCCGTCGTCTCGTCCAGGTCCCAGTCCGGCCCCATGGCCCGGATGTGCGCCATGAACTCGTCGGTGACCTTGGAGAGCGCGACCTCGGTGACGTCCAGCTTGTGCTTGGAGATCAGCTGGAGGAGCAGATCGAAGGGCCCCTCGAAGTTGGCGAGCCGGACCTTGAAGACACCGTCGGGGGTTTCGCCCGGTACGTCGACTTCCGGTACAGCTGCCTCCGGTACGACGACCTCGGCTTGCGCCTCCTCGGCTTCAGGAGCCGACGCGAGCGCTGATTCCGCCCCCGGCCCCCGCCCCAGCGCACGTCGCCGCCCGCCGGAACCGGCACCGGAAGAAACGTCGTTCGAGGTCATAACCCTCGCAGGCTACCGCTTACCGCCCACGCAGCCGTCGTACGAGAATGCTCGCGTCCCCACGGGACTCCAGATCCGCCAGCACCACGGCGACCGCCTCGCGCACGATCCGCCCGCGGTCCACAGCGAGTCCGTGCTCACCACGAAGCACCAGGCGCGCGTGCTCCAGGTCCATGAGTTCCTCGGCGGACACGTACACGGTGATCTTCTCGTCGTGCCGCTCGCGCCCGCTGGGCCGCCGGTTCGCCGCACGCCCCCGCTTGCCCCGCGGCTGCGCCGCGTCGGCGGCCTGGGCAGAACCTTCCTGCGCCTCCTGACGCCGCCCGGAGCGCTCCGCGGTGGCGGCCCGGCTACGGGACTCCCCCGCGTCCGCCGGTTCGGCGTCGGCCGCGACGTGTTCCGCGCCCTCGCCGTCACCACCCTGCGCGGGCACGGACGGCGGTGCGTCCTCGGACCCCGCCGCGGCCCCGTCGGACTCCCCCGCGGGAGCCGGCACCCGGGCCTCGCCGCCCGGGCCCCGCCGGGGAGTGGACGCCTGGAGCGCCATCCCCCCTGTCGTACGGAACAGTTCGTCGGCCCCCGGCAGACTCACTCGGCGTGACACCGGGCGAGCACCTCCCTGGCGAGCTGGCGATAGGCGGCGGCACCGACGGAGTTGGAGGCGTACGTGGTGATCGGCTCACCGGCGACCGTGGTCTCCGGGAAGCGGACCGTGCGCCCGATGACCGTGTGGTAGACGTGGTCGTCGAACGCCTCGACGACCCGCGCGAGCACCTCACGGCTGTGCACGGTGCGCGAGTCGTACATGGTGGCGAGGATCCCGTCGAGCTCCAGCTCGGGGTTGAGCCGCTCCTGGACCTTCTCGATGGTCTCCGTCAGCAGGGCGACACCGCGCAGCGCGAAGAACTCGCACTCCAGAGGCACTATCACCTTGTGCGCGGCCGTCAGCGCGTTCACCGTGAGCAGGCCCAGCGAGGGCTGACAGTCGATCACGATGTAGTCGTAGTCGGCCATGAGCGGCTTCAGGGCCCGCTGCAGCGTCGACTCGCGCGCGACCTCGGAGACCAGCTGGACCTCGGCGGCGGACAGGTCGATGTTGCTGGGCAGCAGGTCCATGTTCGGGACCGCCGTCTTCAGGAGCACCTCGTCGGCCGCCATGCCCCGCTCCATGAGCAGGTTGTAGACGGTGAGGTCGAGCTCCATCGGGTTGACACCGAGACCCACCGACAGCGCGCCCTGCGGGTCGAAGTCCACGAGCAGCACGCGCCGGCCGTACTCCGCGAGCGCGGCACCCAGGTTGATGGTCGACGTCGTCTTGCCCACGCCGCCCTTCTGGTTGCACATCGCGATGATCTTCGCGGGACCGTGGTCGGTCAGCGGACCCGGGATCGGGAAGTACGGCAGCGGCCGCCCGGTCGGGCCGACCCGCTCACGGCGCTGGCGGGCAGCGTCGGGCGCGAGCGTGGCCGCGTACTCCGGATCGGGTTCGTACTCGGCGTCGGGGTCGTAGAAGTGCCCGTCGGGCAGTTCGTCGTAGTCGGCGAAGTGGTTGTGGGGCGCGCCACTTCCGTCGCCGGCCATGGCGTTCACGTGATGGCCATCCATGCTCTGGTGTGCTGTCCGCGTGGTCGGCGGACTCTGGTGGGCTGCGAAGGTGCGCACCGCGACGGAGCCGACAGCCTCGAATCCCGCGGGACCCTGGCCCCGTACCGGCATTCCTGGTTGACCACCCCCGGGAGAAAATGTCGACTCATTCACAAGTCGTCTTACCTCCTTGGTGACCAGGAAACTTCTAGACAAGGTCAGCGTGGCACCATGCCGACGGTTGGCGACTCTATGGCGTGTCGGGTGTTCACAGCAACACAATCCGCCGGACCCGGCAGGATGTGTCGGCAATGAAACATCCCTCTGTCAAGGGCGTACGGCGGTCGCACGGCAGGTTTCGCCGGTGTACGAATCGGTACAAGGTTTACGTTCGACGCGAGTTGACCGAGAGTCGCAAAGTGACCATACACACATGCGGCCGGACCTTGTGGGGCAAGGTCCGGCCGCATGTGCGTCGTTGACGCGCCTTGTTGACGTATCGCCTTTACGAAAAGGTGACTTAATCCAGCAGGGTCGCGAGGTCCACGTGCTCAAGGCCGTGCGCCTCGGCGACCTCGCGGTAAGTCACCTTGCCGTCATGGGTGTTGAGGCCCTTGGCCAGCGCGGGATCGCGGCGCAGCGCCTCGGCCCAGCCGTGGTCGGCGAGTTCGACGATGTAGGGCAGGGTCGCGTTGGTGAGCGCGTAGGTGGAGGTGTTGGGCACCGCGCCGGGCATGTTGGCGACGCAGTAGAAGACCGAGTCGTGCACCTGGAAGGTCGGCTCGGCGTGGGTGGTCGGACGGGAGTCCTCGAAGCAGCCGCCCTGGTCGATGGCGATGTCGACAAGGACACTTCCGGGCTTCATCCGGGCCACGAGTTCGTTGGTGACCAGCTTCGGCGCCTTGGCGCCCGGGATGAGCACGGCGCCGATGACGAGGTCGGCGTCGAGGACGGCCTTCTCCAGCTCGAAGGCGTTGGACATGATCGCCCGGACCTTGGTGCCGAAGACCTTGTCGGCCTCCCGGAGCTTGTTGATGTCCCGGTCCAGCAGCGTGACATGGAAGCCCATGCCGACGGCGATCTGGGTGGCGTTCCAGCCGGAGACACCGCCGCCGATGACGACGGCCCGCGCGGGCTGGGTGCCGGGCACACCGCCGGGCAGGACACCGCGGCCGCCCACCGAGCGCATCAGGTGGTAGGCGCCGACCTGCGGGGCGAGCCGGCCCGCGACCTCGGACATCGGGGCGAGCAGCGGCAGCGCGCGGGACGGCAGTTCGACGGTCTCGTAGGCGATCGCGGTGGTGCCGGACTCGATGAGCGCGTCGGTGCACTCCTTGGACGCGGCCAGGTGCAGGTACGTGAAGAGCGTCTGGTCCTTGCGGAGGCGGTGGTACTCCTCGGCGATCGGCTCCTTGACCTTCAGCAGCAGGTCGGCGGTGGCCCACACCTCGTCGGCGGTGTCCAGGATCAGGGCACCTTCCGCGACGTACTCCTCGTCCGGGATGGAGGAGCCGAGGCCGGCGCCCCGCTCGATGACGACCTGGTGGCCGTGGCGCACCAGCTCGTGCACACCGGCGGGGGTGATGGCCACCCGGAACTCGTTGTTCTTGACCTCGCGGGGGATGCCGACCTTCACGTGGATCACGGTCCTTGGCTCAGTGGATATGGGGCAATACAACACATACCCAGGCATGCATGAGCACACCAGGAGACACCGCAGGAGAAGGTGCGGCAGAGCCAGTCTAATGAAGGTGTTCCCGCTGTCTAGCCTTTCATTGCATCAATCTTCAGCGGGTGTACTGCGGATTTCGCAGGCATCAGGGTCGTGTTTCATGAGGTCGACCCGCTTCGGCTCCGGTTCCCCCTCGGAAACCTCCTCCCCCAGGAGCCGCTCGGCGGCGCCGCGGTGCAGCTGGGCCGCGGCCGGATCACCGAGCCGCTCCAGGGTGTCCGCGAGCCGCATCTGGAGCGCGGCCTGGAGCCGGACGTCCTCCGCGCGCCGCGCCCACTCCACGGCCTCCTGGCAGGTGCGCAGCGATTCCTCGGGCCGTCCCGCGTACTCCTGGACCCGGGCCAGCTCGCTCAACGCCCGTGCGTGGGCGGCGACATCGTCGTTCCTGCGGTACCCGGCGACCGCGGCCCGCCAGTTCCTGAGGGCCTCGCCGTAGCGGCCCGCGTAGGTGTGCGCGGCGGCGATACGGCCGTACAGCCGCGCGGCATCCGCCCGCTCTCCCCGCGCCAGCCTCTGGACCAGGGCCCGGCCGTACCAGTCGGCGGCCCGGTCGTAGTCCCCGAGCTCCAGATGCGCGCCGCCTACGGATTCCATCGCGCGGCCGGTCGCATACGGGTCGTTCGCCTCGCGTCCGGCGTCCAGCGCCTCCCGGTAGCGCACCAGCGCCGCGTGCGTACGGCCGGTCCGGGCGTCCAGGTCGGCGAGGTTCAGCAGGGCGGCGGCCTTCTCGCGGGGCAGCTCGCGCCGCTCGGCCACGTCGAGGACCAGGCCGTGGATGCCGTACAGGTCGGGTGCGGCGGCCTGGGTGCCGAAGTGGGCGACCATCGTGCGCACCAGCTGGGACATCAGGCGCCGGGCGAGGGTGTCCAGCTCCCCGTCGGCGACGGCGAGACGGGCGGCGGCGAGCAGGGCGGGCCGGCGCACCCGCAGCCAGTCCTCGGCGGCCCGGGGGCTGGGGAAGCGCAGCGAGCGGGGCATGCCCTGGAGCTTCTCGCGGGCCTCGGGGTTGTCGGTCTCGGTGATGGCCCGGCAGGACTGGAGCAACCGGACCGTCCGCTCCAGCATCCGGGCGCGCGCCAGCTGCAGCTCGGCCGGGCGGTCCTGGGTCTCGGCGAGGCCCTTGAGCAGGGGGTGGAGGCAGCCGGGGACCTCGTACTGCGGCAACGGGGACTCGACGGCGTGCAGCAGG
This sequence comes from Streptomyces sp. NPDC047072, assembly GCF_040643855.1. Classification (NCBI taxonomy): domain Bacteria; kingdom Bacillati; phylum Actinomycetota; class Actinomycetes; order Kitasatosporales; family Streptomycetaceae; genus Streptomyces; species Streptomyces sp. NPDC047072. The sequence goes on from NZ_JBEYVC010000095.1 coordinate 16,615, forward strand.
CCGAGGGCGACGAAGTCGTCGAGGGTGGCGCGGGCGCCGCTCACCGAGCAGCCGGCGAGCGCGGAGGCGGTGTGCGGGTCGACCAGGCCGGCCGGGGCGAGGGAGAGCAGTCGCAGTATCCGGGCGGCCGGGGCGGGCAGGGAGGCGTAGGCGAGCCGGAAGACCCGGCCGAGCGGGGCCCCTTCGTCACCCTCCGTGTGCAGCTGCTTGGCGAGGTCGGCCACGGCCGCCTTGGGCCGGGCGGCGAGCCAGCCGCCGGCCAGCATCAGCGCGGCGGGCTGTCCCTGGCACTCCTCGACGAGTCCTTCGGCGGCCCGCGGGTCGACGGTGATCCGGACGGAGCCGGTGTGCCGCGACAGCAGTTCCACGGCGGACTTGGTGTCGAGCCCGCCGAGCGTGCAGGGGCGGACGTCCGAGATCCCGGTGAGCGGCCCCTCGGAAACGGCCACGACCAGGCACTCCGGGGCATCCGGAAGCAGGGCGTCCACCTGTTCCGCGGACACGGCGTCGTCGAGGAGCAGCAGTGCCCTGCGCCCGGCGAGCGCCTCGCGCAACTCCGCCGTGAGGTCGTCCTCGGCGGCCCCGGCGGGCGCCGGCGCATCGAGCGCGCCGAGCAGTTCACGAGCCGCGCACGCGACGGGTACGGGGCTGCCGTCGGGCTCGCTCAGCCGGACCCGCAGCACGCCGTCGCCGTAACGCTCCGCAACCTGCCGTACGAGTTCCTCGGCGAGCGCGGTACGCCCGGAACCGGGCCGTCCGGCGATGAGCAGCACGCGCGCGCGGGGCGCCTTCTTCCCGGCGAGGGTGTCCAGTCCGGTGCGCTCGATGTCGGCGAGCAGCTCCTTCAACTCCCGCGTCCGCCCCAGGAATTGCCCTTCACCGGCCACCCGCAAGCCGCCTGCGTCCACCACCTGATCCGTCACGGGCCACACTCCCGTCCACCGCACGCGCAAAGCCCGCCGGCGACTCCGGGACGGGCTTTTCAGAGCCTAGTTCACTCTCTGCAACGCCCCTGGCAGAGCACGCGGCGGCACCCTCAAGTGTTCCCTCGATCGGATCAACGGATCATAAGAACAAGCGGCCACGGCGGACGCCTTTAGGGGCGCGGGGAACTGCGCGACAAGCCACAGCGGACCGTCACCCCGCAGCGCACCGAAGCCACAACGGCGCACCCGGCAAACCCGTCACGCCTCGAACGGCCGCGCAGGCCACTCCGCATCAGCCGCCCGCAACGCATCCAGCCCTTCACCATTCCGTGCAGCCACCAGGGAAAGAACCCCCACCACCAGGCAGTTGTTGTGCAACGCCCCCGCAAGCACCCCTTGGACCAGCGAAGCGACCGGCACACGCGCATGCTCCATGTCCGCCTCCTCGTCCTCCACCTCGAACCGCTCCTCCTCCGCCTCGGAAAGCCCCCGCGCCAGGAAGATCCGGATCGCCTCGTCACACCCACCCGGCGTCGTGTAGACATCCGTCAGCACCCGCCAGTCCTCCGCCTTGACGTGCGCCTCCTCGTACAGCTCCCGCTGGGCCGCGTGCAGCGGGTTCTCCCCCGGCACGTCCAGCAGCCCCGCCGGGATCTCCCACAGCTTCTGCCGTACGGGATGCCGGTACTGCTTGATGAGCAGCACCCGGTCCTCGTCGTCGAGCGCGAGAACGGCCACGGACCCCGGGTGGACCTGGTAGTCCCGGCGCACCACGGACCCGTCCGGCATGACCACCTCGTCCGTCCGCACGGACGTCTTGTTGCCCACGAACGGCGTCTCCGTCGCCCGGATCTCCCACTCCTGAGGCGTGTCCTCGATGGTCATGCGCTGTCCTTCCCACGTGCACAAAAGAAACCGGGGCGCCCGCCCTTTGAATGCGTTCGCCCCGGCCACCGTACAACTGTCGTGCTACTCAGACGTCTTCCGCTCGACCGCCGCCTTCACCAGGCCCGCGAACAGCGGGTGCGGCCTGGTCGGACGCGAGCGCAGCTCGGGGTGGGCCTGGGTCGCGACGAGATAAGGGTGCGTCTCGCGCGGGTACTCGACGTACTCGACGAGCTTGCCGTCGGGAGAAGTCCCGGAAAACAGGATGCCCGCCTTCTTCTCCAGCTCCGCGCGGTAGGCGTTGTTCACCTCGTAGCGGTGCCGGTGCCGCTCCTCGACGTACTCCTTGCCGTCGTACACCTCCCGCACGATGGAGCCCTCGGCGAGCTTCGCCGGGTACATGCCGAGCCGCATGGTGCCGCCCATGTCGCCCTCACCGGCGACGATGTCGAGCTGCTCGGCCATGGTGGAGATGACCGGGTGGCCGGTGGCCGCGTCGAACTCCGTGGAGTTGGCGTCGGGGATGTCGGCGAGGTTCCGCGCGGCCTCGATCACGATGCACTGCAGGCCCAGGCAGAGCCCGAGCAGCGGGATCTTGTTCTCGCGGGCGTACTTGATCGCGCCGACCTTGCCGAGCACACCGCGGTCGCCGAAGCCGCCGGGGATACAGATGCCGTCCACGTCGGCGAGCTGCGCGGCGGCCCCGGCCGGGGTCTTGCAGTCGTCGGAGGTGACCCACTTGATCTTCACGCGGGCCTTGTTGGCGAAGCCACCGGCGCGCAGCGCCTCGGTGACCGACAGATACGCGTCGGGCAGGTCGATGTACTTGCCGACCAGGGCTAGGGTGATCTCGTGGTCGGGGTTGTGGACGCGGTCGAGCAGGTCGTCCCAGGTCGTCCAGTCCACGTCCCGGAACGGCAGGTCCAGCTTGCGGACGACATAGGCGTCCAGGCCCTCGCCGTGCACGGTCTTCGGGATGTCGTAGATCGAACGCGCGTCGGGGCAGGCGACGACCGCGGCCTCGTCGACGTCGCACATCAGCGAGATCTTGCGCTTGATGGCGGTCGGGACCTCGCGGTCGCAGCGCAGGACGATCGCGTCCGGCTGAATACCGATGTTGCGCAGGGCCGCAACCGAGTGCTGGGTCGGCTTCGTCTTCAGCTCACCCGACGGTCCGATGTACGGCAGGAGGGAAATGTGGACGACGAAGACGTTGTCACGGCCGACCTCGTGCCGGACCTGGCGGACCGTCTCCAGGAACGGCAGGGACTCGATGTCGCCGACCGTGCCGCCGACCTCGGTGATCACGACGTCGACCTCGTCGGTCGCCATGCGCCGGATGCGGTGCTTGATCTCGTTGGTGATGTGCGGGATGACCTGCACGGTGTCACCGAGGTACTCGCCGCGCCGCTCCTTGGCGATCACCGTGTTGTACACCTGGCCGGTGGTGACGTTGGCGCTGCCGTCCAGGTCACGGTCGAGGAAGCGCTCGTAGTGGCCGATGTCCAGGTCGGTCTCGGCGCCGTCGTTGGTGACGAACACCTCACCGTGCTGGAAGGGGTTCATCGTGCCCGGGTCGACGTTGAGGTACGGGTCGAGCTTCTGCATCACGACGCGCAGACCGCGCGCCTTGAGCAGCATGCCGAGGCTGGAGGCCGTCAGGCCCTTGCCGAGCGAGGAGGCGACACCCCCGGTGACGAAGATGTGCTTGGTCGTCGTGGCTGTGCTGTTTCGAAAAACAGACGTCGGCATGGCCAAGAGGGGGCTCCCGTGGTCGCGATCTTGAGGTGCGGTTCGGGGGTCGCGTGCCCACCGGTCCACGGGCTACCAGGGTATCAGCGCGACGAGGAGATGGCTTCCGGCCACGCTCCGCGCACGCGCCGACACGGACATCGACACGCGCACACACGAGCACACCTGGTTCTCACCTGTTGCTCACCCGTTCGGCCCACCCGCGTTGTCCGGAGCGGCACGCAGATCATCTACGTGCGTCGTATCCTGCTCGGACACTCGCTGCCGAGCCCGGCCGGAGACGCGGCACACCCCCGCCCGCACCCACCGGAACAACGAGAGCTCGTCAGTTCGTTGAGCAGAGATCGCCGTTTTGCCTCACGGCTGGGGCGGCTGCTTTGCTTCATCGCTCAACGACGCATGACAACGAACCCTTGACCGCACTAGCGACAGCCCCCTTTTCCCATTCAGGGGGTGACGTGGCCGTTCGACTGGAGTTGCACGTGGCCGGGCGCATCGAAGACTACGCACTCATCGGAGACATGCAGACCGCTGCCCTGGTCTGCCGGGACGGCACAGTGGACTGGCTGTGCCTGCCCCGCTTCGACTCGCATGCCATCTTCGCCGGTCTGCTCGGCACCGAGGAACACGGATTCTGGCGGCTCGGCCCCGCACACGCGTCCGACGCCGAGCCCCCGACGGCCGCCCGGCGCACCTACCGCGGCGACTCCCTGATCCTGGAGTCCGAGTGGGACACCCCGCGCGGCACGGTCCGGGTGACGGATTTCATGCCCCCTCGCGACGGCGCCCCCCAGCTGATCCGCATCGTCGAGGGTGTCTCGGGCCGCGTCCCGATGCGCTCGGCCCTGCGCATGCGCTTCTCCTACGGCCGTGTCGTGCCCTGGGTCCACAAGCACGAGGGCCGCACGGTCGCCGTGGCGGGCCCGGACTCGGTGTGGTTCGACACGGACTGCGAGACCTACGGCAAGTCCCTGACGACGTACTCCGACTTCACGGTCGCCCCCGGTGACCGGATCGCCTTCACTATCTCGTGGGAGCCCTCGCACAAGCAGCCGCCGCCGCTGCCGGAGCCGGAGCAGTCGCTGGAGGCGACCGAGGAGTTCTGGCGCGAGTGGGTCGAGCACTGTACTTACCACGGCCCGTACCGCGAGGCGGTGATCCGCTCGCTGATCACCCTCAAGGCGCTGACGTACGCCCCCACCGGCGGCATCGTCGCCGCCCCCACGACCTCGCTGCCCGAGGACATCGGCGGCGTCCGCAACTGGGACTACCGCTACACCTGGCTGCGCGACGCGGCCATCACCCTCTCCTCGCTGCTGCGCACCGGCTACCGCGAGGAGGCCCGCGCCTGGCGCGAGTGGCTGCTGCGGGCCGTCGCCGGCGACCCGGAGAACCTGCAGATCATGTACGGCATCGCGGGCGAGCGCGAGCTGGGCGAGGCCGAGCTGGACTGGCTGCCCGGCTACGAGAACTCCGCCCCGGTCCGGGTCGGCAACGGCGCAGCCCACCAGCTCCAGCTGGACGTGTACGGCGAGGTCACCGAGGCCCTGCACCTCGGCCACATGACCGGCCTCGCTCGCAACGACTACGCCTCGATCCTCCAGCTCAAGCTCATCCGCTACCTGGAGGACCACTGGAACGAGCCGGACGAGGGCATCTGGGAGGTGCGCGGCCCGCGCCGCCACTTCGTGCACTCCAAGGTGATGGCCTGGGTCGCCGTGGACCGGACCATCAAGCTGATCGAGTCCGGGGACGCGGACGGCCCGCTGGAGGAGTGGCGCGAACTGCGCGACGACATCCACCGGGACGTCTGCGAGAAGGGCTACGACAAGGAGCGCAACACCTTCACGCAGTCGTACGGCTCGAAGGAGCTGGACGCCTCCCTGCTGCTGATCCCGCAGATGGGCTTCCTGCCGCCGGACGACAAGCGCGTGATCGGCACCATCGAGGCCATCCAGCGCGAGCTGTCCACCCCGGACGGCTTCATCCTGCGCTACCCGACCTCCAGCGGCGACGAGAACGTCGACGGCCTCCCCGGCGACGAAGGGGCCTTCCTGGCCTGCTCGTTCTGGATGGCGGACGACCTCGCGATGATCGGCCGGGTGGACGAGGCCCGCAAGCTCTTCGAGAAGCTGCTGGCCCTGCGCAACGACCTCGGCCTCCTCGCCGAGGAGTGGGACCCGCGCCTCAAGCGCCAGGTCGGCAACTTCCCCCAGGCCTTCAGCCACGTCCCCCTCATCGACACGGCCCTGAGGCTGACCGCGTCGGGGGCGTACGGCGGCTGAGTCTTACGGAGCGGTGACGCCCGCCGTCTGAACAGGACCGGGACGGCGGGCCCGCCTAGGCTGGGAGGAACAGCCCCTGCACGAAAGGGGGCGCCTCATGGCCTCCCCATCAAAGGCGGGCGCGGCCCTCGCCGCGCTGCGCGAGGATCTGGTCGGCGACGTGTTCGCCCCGGGTGATCCGGGCTACGACGAGGCCCGGACCGTCTTCAACTCGATGATCGACCGGCGGCCCGCGGTCATCGCGCAGTGCGTGAACGAGGACGACGTCGTACGGGCCGTGCGCTTCGGAAGAGACCTGGACATGCCCATCGCGGTGCGCGGCGGCGGGCACAGCGTCGCGGGCATGGCGCTCAACGACGGCGGCCTGGTCGTCGACCTCCGTCACCTGCGGACGGTCACCGTCGATCCGGCCTCCGAGGCGGTACGGGTCGCGGGCGGTGCCACGATGAGCGACCTGGACCGCGCCTGCCAGCCGCACGGCCTCGCCACGACCGGCGGCCGGGTCTCCACCACCGGGGTCGGCGGCTTCGTCCTCGGCGGTGGCTCCGGCTGGCTGGACCGCTGGTGCGGGCTCGCCGTCGACAACCTGCTCGGCGCCGACCTGGTCACCGCGGACGGCGAGCGGGTGCACGCGAGCGCCGACGAGAACACCGAGCTGTTCTGGGGGCTGCACGGCGGCGGCGGCAACTTCGGCATCGCCACCGCGCTCACCCTCAAGCTCCACGAACTGCCCGACTTCTCCATCGCGTTGGTGCTCTACCTCCCCGAGTTCGGTCCCGAGGTCGTGCGCACCTACCGCGAGCTGATCGCCGTCGGCCCGGACGAGGCGAGCGGCGGCACGATCTATCTCACCGGTCCGCCCGAGGAGTTCGTACCGCCGCATCTGGTCGGCACGCTGCTGTGCGCCGCGCTGCTCACCTACGCCGGTCCCGAGGACGAGATGCTCAAGCTGGCGGAGCCGCTGCTGGCCCTGCCGCACGAGGCGGCGGTCGTCGGGGCGATGCCGTACGCCGATGTCCAGTGCATGCTCGACGACCCGCCGGGGATGCGGAACTACTGGTCGGCGGAGTATCTGACGGGCGCGCCCGACGACTTCCTGGGCGTGTTCTGCGACCAGGGGCAGTCCGTGCCCGTGCCGACCGCCTCCATGCAGGTGCTGTTCCCGCTGGGCGGGGCCATCGCCGCCGGTCCGCACGAGTATCCGGTGCCCTACCGGGACTCGCCGTGGGCGGTGCATCCGTTCGCGATGTGGGAGGACCCGGCGCAGGACGGACAGTGCGTCCAGTGGGTCCGGGACGCGTGTGCCGCGGCGCGGCCGTGGAGCACGGGCGCGGTCTACCTCAACTTCATCGGCGACGAGGGCGCCGCGCGGGTCACGGCCGGAGTGGGCGCGGAGAACGCCGGACGGCTGGCCGCGCTGAAGCACCGGTACGACCCGGACAACGTCTTCCGCTTCAACCACAACATCAGACCGGCCTGAGCGCCTCCAGCGTACCTTCGCCACCCGGGTCGCCCGCGGTGGCCGGCACCAGGGCGATCTCGTCGAGCCCGGCCTCGGCATAGGCGTCGATCCGCCCCCGTACGGCGTCCAGGCCGCCCACCAGCCCGACCGTGCCCGCGGCCTCGGCGGGCAGGGCCCGCACCAGCGTCTCCCGGTCGGCCCCGCTCGCGGCGAGTTCCACCGCGTCCCCGAACCCGGCCGCGGTGAAGACCTCGCGGTAGCCCGGCACGGTCAGGTATCCGGCGATACCGGACAGCACCTGCGCGAGGGATTCCGGCTCCGGGTCGACGGCCGCGGGCAGCCAGGCGGCGAGCGTGGGCGCCGTACGCCCCGCTTTCTCCGCCGCCGCGTCCAGCTCCGCGCGCAACGCCCGCACCTGCTCGGGCGAGACCACGTCCAGCAGCATGCGGTCGGCGTGCGCGGCGGCGGTGGCGATCGCGCGGGGCCCGAACGCGGCCACGGTGAGCGGACCGCCGGGCGGTGGCAGGCGTCGACGGAAGGGGCTGCCGGGCACGACCGGTCCGCCCGGAGAGGCGTGCAGAAACCGTCGTACCGCTGCCGCGTGCTCCTCCAGTACCGCGGCGGGCCGCGCCCGGTGCCGGTGGTGCACGCCCTCGACCACCCGCTTGCTGGACGTGCCCAGCGCGACCCCGACCGGGCGGCCGACGAGAGCGGCGACCGAGGCGGCGCCCCGGGCCGAGGTGTACGGGTCGCGCACGTTCACCGGCACCGGCCCCGCGGTCAGCGCGACCCGCTCGGTGTCCCGCCCGATCGCCGTGGCGAGCACGAACGCGTCCCAGGTCGGCCCCTCGCCGGCCCACACCTCCCGGTACCCGAGCCGGTCGGCGACCGCCGCCACCCTGAGCGGCTCCTCGACCGGACTGTCGTCCTCCCGTGCCACGGCCACCACGCTGAAGTCCATGCCTCGGCCGCTACCCCGGCACGGCATCGGGCACGCCTCGGGTAGCGTCCGGCTCATGGACAGCGCTACGAGCAGCGGATTCGACACCCAGGGCGCCGGGATCACCGTGCAGCGGGCACTGGAGCTGCCCGGTCTGCGCAGCGGGCTCCCGGAGATCCTCGCGGGCGCGGACCGGCTGCACCGGACCGTGCGGTGGGTGCACGCGGGCGAGGTGCCCCACATCGCCTCCCTGCTGAAGGGCGGGGAGCTGCTGCTGACCACGGGCTACGGCCTCGGCACCCGTCCGGCCGAACAGCGCGCGTTCGTCCGTACCCTCGCCGAGCGCGGGATCGCCGCCCTGGTCGTGGAGCTGGGCCCGCGCTTCACACGCCTGCCCGCGACCCTCGTCGACACGGCCCGCGCGACCGGGCTGCCGCTGGTCCAGCTGCACCGCGAGGTGCCGTTCGTGACGGTCACCGAGGAGATCCACACCGAGATCGTCAACGGCCACTACGCGCTGCTCCAGCGGGCGGAGGAGGTGCACCGCCGCTGCACGGAGGCCCTCCTCGGCGGCGGCGGTGTCCCCCAGGTCCTCGGCATCCTCGCCGACTTCGGCGGCAACCCGGTCTTCCTGGAGACGCCCGACGGACGGCTCCTGTACGCCGCCGGGGAGGGCCCCGAGGGCGCCGACCCGCTCCAGGTCTGGGAGGGGCTGCGCGGCCAGCACAAGGACACCCCGCCGGCCGGCTCGGTCCTCGTGGACGTGCCCGGCGGCGGCCCGGGGACGGGGTCGGTACGGGCGCGGCTGGTGCTGCTGCCGGTACGGGCGCCGCTGGCCCCGGTGCACCGCATGGCGGCCGAGCGGGCGGCGGGCATCCTGGCCGTGGTGCTGATGCAGGCCCGTCAGGAGGAGGAGCTGGCGGCGCGCGGCCGCGGCGACTTCCTCACCGACCTCGCCGAGGGCCGCATCGCGGCGGAGGACGCGCCCGCGCAGGCGCGCGTGCTGGGCTTCAAGCCGGGCACCGGCCCGCTGCTGCCGGTGGTGATGCACCTCGGCTCCTCGGGCGGCGGCTGGGCGGTCCTGGCCCGCGCGGTCTCCGAGGAGCTGGCCTCGGTCGGGGTACCGGTCCTGCTGGGGGTACGACCCGTCGAGGGCCGTGTGCTGGTCCTCCTGGGCCTGCGCTCGGAGCCGGAGCGGCCGGCGGTCGCGGACCGGGTCGCGGCGGCGCTGCGGGCGGGCGTGGAGCGGGCCGGGATGCAGCGGCCCGGAGACCGGCCGCCGGTCGTGGTCGTCGGTGTCGCGGGCGGCTGGGCGGCGGCCTCGGCGGGCCTCAGACACGCGGCCGAGACGGCGACGGCGGCCCAGGGCCTGTCCGACCGCCTCTGGTACGACGCCCGCCGCCTCGACATCGACCTGCTGCTGTGGCGGCTGCGCGACCACCCGGACCTGGCGGCCTTCGTGGACCGCGCGATCGGCCCGCTGCGCGCCCACGACGACCGCTCCAAGCCGCCGCTGCTGCCCACCCTGGAGACCTACCTCGCGCACGCCGGCCGCAAGGCGGAGACCGCCCGCGAACTCCACCTCAACCGGCAGACCCTCTACAACCGCCTCGCCCGCATCGGGGAGTTGCTCGGCACGGACCTCGACGACCCGCAGACGGTCCTGGCGTTGAGCCTGGCACTGCGGGCCCGCCGGCACGTGCCCTAGCGTCTCCTCACAGGAGTGTGCGCGGCTGGGTCAACTCGTCGTAGACGCTGAGCACTTGGGCGACGGTCTCGTCCTCCGTCGGCCAGGTCGCCGCCTGTCGCACACCCCGCTCCACGAGCAGCTCCCGCCGCTCCAGATCACCGAGCAGTCGTACGACGGCGTCGGCGAGCGCCTTCGACTCGCCGTACGGGACGAGTTCGGCCGCGTCGCCGACCAGTTCGGGAATTCCGCCGACCGCGGTCGCGACGAGCGGCACGCGCGCGTGGAACGCCTCCTGGGCGAGCACGGAGCGCGCCTCCCACCGGCTGGGCAGCAGGGCGAGATCGGCGGCGGCGAGCAACTCGCCGATGTCCTCCCGCCGTCCGATGAGCCGGACGGGCAGCCCCTCTTCCTCGATACGGCTCTGCAGGACCGCCCGCAGCGGCCCCTCGCCCGCGACGACGACCAGCGGCACGGGGTCGAGCCGGCACCACGCGTGCGTGGCGTCCAGCAGCGTCTCGTAGCCCCGGTGCCGCTCCAGTGCCCCGACCGCCATCAGCAACGGCCGCCCGGTGGCGCCGAGTTCGGCCCGCACCTTGGCCCGCAGCCGGTCGGGGTCCTCCCGCTCGACGGTCCCGCGGGACCCGGGCAGGGCGACCGCGGCGAGGCGGGCGTCCCGGGCGCCGGTCCGGCGGGCGCGGTCCACGAGGACGGACGTGGAACCGAGGACCACGGAGGCGGCCTTCACGACCCGCCGCTCCAACAGGCGTACGAAGTGGGCGCGCGCGCCTTCCGCGTACGCCCGGTCGTGCCAGGTGACGACGAGCGGGGTCTGCCGTCCGCTGAGTGCGAGCACGGCGCGGAAGGAGGCGTGCAGGCCGTGTGCGTGCACCAGGTCGGCGTCCGTGCAGGCGGCCCGGAGCGCGGCCACGGATCCCGGGTCGCTGCTGCGGGGGATGTGCACGTGTTCGGCACCGGCGCCGGTGAAGTCGTAGGCGCGATCCGCCTCTGCGGGGGCGCACACCGTGACCCGCACGCCCCGTGCGACCAGCCCCGAGGTGAGAGAGCGCACATGCGCGCTGCTGCCGGCGTTGCCGCCGCCCAGCACCTGCACGGTGCGCAGCGACAACTGGCCGTGCGGTGAGGGGCTGCTCACGGGGGTCACGTGGCCGGGGCTCCTGGTTCGGCGTCGGGCGGTCACGAGGAAACGTACAGAAGGTATCGAGCGGAGGGGTGTACCGCGCGCTTCCTACGCGTGACGGGTTCCCCCCCAAGGATGCCAGCACGTACGGGTGTTCCGGGAATGCGCAGATCAGGGAGGGGGTGCGTGGCGCAGAGGGTCACTCACAAGAGTGAGGCCAGGGATCCGACCTGTCTTTTAGGGGCGCGGGGAACTGCGCGACAAGCCCCCACCGGCCGTAAGCCGACATACGACTCATGTGTCCCCACATCCCCGATCATCACCCGCGCACCGAGGTCATCCGGCAGCACGGCCCCCGCACCGCCCACGGCCACCGCGGCCGACTCCGACCGCACCATCCCCGGCACCCCGAGCACGGCCACCACCCCGGCCGCCCGACCGGGCCGTACATCCACCAGGTTCACGAAATGCGCGGCCCCGGCGATGACCACACCGGCCAGCACCTTGTCGAGAACCCGCTCCTTCATCAGCGCGCCCGCCACCAGCCCGGCCGCCGAAATCCCGAACAACTTGACCGCCCCGCTGGTGACTTCACCGTCCCGCAGTGCGGCCAGATGCTCCCGGAACCCCCGCCTGTGGTCCCCGGCGACATCGTCGTAGGCCCCACAGAGCCCCGCGACACCGACGGCAAGCCCCGCGGCAGGACGCACCCGTCCCACCCCCAGGGTCACCGCGAGGGCGACCGCGGGCCCGGCGTACAACTCCACCGTCCGCCCGGCGTAGTTGGTCCGCTCCCACCCCTCCCGCCCACCCGGCGCTGTGGCCCGCAGGACCGACATGCCGACGCGGGTCAGGGCGGCGGTGAGCCCGAGGGACGCCCCCGCAGACCTCACGCGTCCGCCCTGGCCGTCGCCAGCAGCTCCTCCGCATGGGCCCGTGCCGTCTCGGAGTCCTCCTGGCCGGCCAGCATCCGGGACAACTCCCGTACCCGCTCCTCGCCTTCGAGGACCTTCACGCCGGACCGCGTCACGGACCCGTCGTTGGTCTTCTCGACGAGCAGCTGCCGGTCGGCGAACGCGGCGACCTGCGGAAGGTGTGTCACGACGACGACCTGCGCGGTCTTCGCGAGCCGCGCGAGCCGGCGCCCGATCTCGACCGCCGCCTTGCCGCCGACTCCGGCGTCGACCTCGTCGAAGAGATACGTCGGCACGGGATCCGTCCCCGCGAACACGACCTCGACGGCCAGCATCACGCGCGAGAGCTCACCGCCGGACGCGCCCTTGGCGATGGGCCGCGGCGGAGCGCCCGGGTGCGGGGCGAGCAGCAGTTCGACCTCGTCGACACCGGACGGCCCGTAGGCGACGGGACGCCCGTCGACCTCCACGCCCTCCGGGTCCTCGGTCTGGCGGAGGGAGAAGGACACGCGCGCGTGGGGCATCGCGAGCGACGCCAGCTCCGCCGTCACCGCCGCCGCGAACCGCTCCGCTGCCTCGGTCCGCGCGTCCGTCAACGCCTGCGCCAGCCCGCCCAGTTCGCTCCGCAGCGCGTCCCGCTCGGCGGCCAGCTCCTCGATCCGCTCGTCGTCGCTGTCGAGTTCGGTCAGGCGCGCGGCGCTCTGCTCGGCCCAGCCGAGCACCGCGGCGACGTTCTCGCCGTACTTCCGCGTCAGCGCGGTGAGTGCGGCCCGCCGCTCCTCGACGGCCGCCAGCCGCAGCGGATCGGCGTCGAGGTCGTCGGCGTACCCGGCCAGCTCCCCCGCCACATCGCCGAGCAGGATCCCGATCTCCCCGATCCGGTCCGCGAGCGCGGCCAGGGCGGGGTCGTAGGACCGTACGGCGTCCAGGGCCCGCTGGGCCCCCGCGACGAGCGTGGTGGCGTCGATGCCCTCGGGGTCCTCGGGGTTGCCCGCGAGGGCGGCGTGCCCGGCCGTGGCGGCCGACGACAGCGCCTCCGCGTGCCCGAGCCGCTCCGCCTCCTCCGCCAGCTCCACGTCCTCACCGGCCCGCGGCTCGACGCCGGCGATCTCGTCGAGGCCGTACCGCAGCATGTCGGCTTCCTGGGCCCGCTCACGCGCGCGCGTGACGATCTCCTCCAGCTCGACGGAGACGGCCCGCAGCCGCCGGTACGCCTCGCCGTACTTGGCCAGCGGCCCCGCGACGGCGTCCCCGGCGTACCGGTCGAGCGCCTGGCGCTGCCGGGTGAGCTTCAGCAGCCCCTGCTGGTCGGTCTGCCCGTGCACGGCGACCAGTTCGTCGGCGAGCTCGGCCAGCACCCCCACGGGCACCGACCGCCCGCCCAGATGCGCCCGGGACCGCCCTTCGGCGGAAACGGTACGGCTGATCAGCAGCGCACCGTCGTCCAGCTCGGCCCCGGCCTCCTCGGCCCGTACGGCGACCGGGTCCCCGGCGGACACGGTGATCCGCCCTTCCACGACCGCTTTCTCGGCCCCGATCCGCACGAGCGCCGCATCGGCCCGCCCACCGAGCAACAGCCCGAGGCTGGTGACCACCATGGTCTTGCCCGCACCCGTCTCACCGGTGACAGCCGTGAACCCGGGCGACAGTTCGACGACAGCGTCATCGATGACTCCGAGCGACCGTATCCGCATCTCTTCCAGCACGGTGAAGACCTTACGAGGTCCAGCCAAGGAGATGCGAGGCCCCCTAGTCACTCGGGCGAGTGGAGGTTTTTAGGGGCGCGGGGAACTGCGCGAGCAACCACGAACCACCAGCAGCCGCCCACGCTCCGCAACCACCCCCCACAGATGGCTAGTGAGGCGCCCCCCGCCACCCGGAAACCGGCAACGCGAACTTCGCCACCAGCCGATCCGTGAACGACGCATGATGCAACCGAGCCAACCGCACCGGCACAGCCCCCCGCCGCACCTCAACCCGCGCCCCCGGCGGCAACTCGAACGTCCGCCGCCCGTCACACCAGAGAACCCCCGGCGGAATGTGCGGCAACAACTCCACCGCCAGCACAGAGTTCGGCGAGGTCACCAACGGCTTCGCGAACAACGCGTGCGCGGAGATCGGCACCATCAACAACGCCTCGACCTCAGGCCACACCACAGGCCCACCCGCGGAGAACGCATACGCCGTGGACCCGGTAGGCGTCGACAGCACGATCCCGTCACACCCGAACCCCGTGACCGGCCGCCCATCGATCTCAAGGACAACCTCAAGCAGCTTCTCCGCACCGGCCTTCTGAACAGCCGCCTCGTTCAAAGCCCAGTCCGTATGAACGATGTCCCCGTTCCGATGAACGACGACATCAACAGTCATCCGCTCCTCGACCTCGTACGACCTGGACACCACCCGGTCGACGACCTTGTCGAGATCGTCCCGCTCGGCCTCCGCGAGGAACCCCACGCTCCCGAGGTTGACGCCCAGCATCGGCACCCCGGACGCGCGCGCGAACTCGGCCCCCCGCAGCAGCGTCCCGTCCCCGCCGAGCACGATCAGCAGCTCGCACCCTTCGAGGCACTGCGCGGTCGCCTCCTTGACGAGTTCCACCTCTTCGGGCAGCGGCAGATCATGGGCCTCGTACTCCAGGACGCGGACACCGATGCCCTCCCGCAGCAACCCCTTGACCACCAGTTCGGCACTGCGGATCGCCGCGGGCCGCCCGGTGTGGGCCAGCAGGAAAACCGTACGAGATGAGTTCTGTGTCAACGCGGCCCCTCCGCCACTGCACGGTCAACATCGGCCGGGTCCAGGGCGGGTGCCCCGGCTCGCAGCCACAGAAAGTACTCGACATTGCCCGAAGGGCCGGGCAACGGACTGGCCGTGACCCCCTCGACCCCGAGCCCGAGTTCTCCCGCCTTCTCGGCCACACCGCGCACGGCGTCGGCCCGCAACTGGGTACTGCGGACCACCCCGCCGCTGCCCAGCCGCTCCTTCCCCACCTCGAACTGTGGCTTGACCATCATCACCAGATCGGCATCCGGCTTCGTACACCGCACCAGGGCGGGCAGCACCAGGCCGAGCGGGATGAAGGACAGATCCCCCACGACAAGATCCACTGGTTCCCCATCGATCGCTTCGAGCGTCAACTCGCGTACGTTCGTACGGTCCTTGACGGTGACGCGTTCATCGCTCTGGAGAGACCATGCGAGTTGTCCGTATCCGACGTCCACGGCGACGACGTGCGCGGCCCCGGCGCGCAGCAGCACATCGGTGAATCCGCCGGTGGACGCGCCGGCGTCCAGCGCCCGCCGCCCCTCGACGACGAGCCCGCGCGGTACGAACGCCTGGAGCGCGCCCGCAAGCTTGTGCCCGCCCCGGGACACGTAGTCGGGATCGCCGTCGTCGCTCTGCACCACGATCGCGGCCGCGGTCTCCACCTGGGTGGCGGGCTTGGTCGCGACGGTCTTGCCGACGGTGACCCGCCCGGCCGCGATCAGCTGGCTGGCGTGCTCGCGCGAGCGCGCGAGCTTGCGGCGCACCAGCTCCGCGTCCAGACGACGACGTGCGACTCCTGCCACGTTCGGTTCAGCTCCTGTTTTGGTACGGCTTCTGGTACGACGGTGAGGGCGCCGGAGGTCCCGGGCGGGCGTCGAGCGCGGTGAGCGCGTCGCGCAGCCCTCGGTGTACATCCTCGTACACCTCGACGTGTCCGTCGGTGGCGAGGTGATCGGTATCGCCGAGCCGCTCCAGCTGGGCGTCGACCCCGGCGTCGCCGGTGGGGGTGCGGGGCACGTTCAGAGGCGCGGGGGCGGCCGGGTCGTCCTCGGGTTCGGCCGCGACCTCTTGTGAAGGCTCTGGAACTGCGTCGCTCATGCCCAGACGCTACCCCGAACCGCTGGGGTACCGTCGATCGCGATGGCCACGATCGAGGAGTGCCGCGCCGCACTCGAGAAGCTCTCCGACTCCATGCAGCACGCCGAGGGGGACGTCGCCGCGGCGGCGTCCATGGACCGCTCCGTGAGCTGCCGTATCACCGACCTCGACGTCACCTTCGTCGGCCGGATGACCGGCGGCCGGATCGTGGTGCACGACACCCTCCAGGGCCCTCCGAAGGAGAAGGCCCAGATCAGGCTGGCCCTGTCCGGCGACGACCTGGTGGCCCTGGTGAACGGCGAGCTGAACTTCGCCAAGGCCTGGGGCTCGGGCCGGGTGAAGCTGGAGGCGGGCCTGAGGGACCTGTTCCAGCTCAGGAAGCTTCTGTAGGCCTTTACGCCTTTTCTACGGCGTCCACGCGCGCGCGTGCCTTCCGCGCCGCCGGCACCACCAGCGGTGTCCCCGTCTCCGGGTCGTCGATGACCTGGCAGCGCAGCCCGAAGACCTCCTCGACCAGCTCGGCTGTGACGATCTCGTTCGGCGACCCCTCGGCGATGATCTTCCCGCTCTTCAGCGCGATGAGATGGGTCGCGTACCGGGCCGCGTGGTTGAGGTCGTGCAGGACGGCGACGAGCGTGCGGCCCTGCTCCTCGTGGAGTTCGGCGCAGAGGTCGAGGACGTCGATCTGGTGCTGGATGTCGAGGTAGGTGGTCGGCTCGTCGAGGAGTAGCAGCGGGGTCTGCTGGGCGAGCGCCATGGCGATCCACACGCGCTGCCGCTGACCGCCGGACAGCTCGTCGACGTACCGGTCCGCGAGTTCCGCGACCCCGGTCTGGGTCATCGACTCCTGGACGACCCGCTCGTCCTCGGTGGACCACTGGCGCAGGATGCCCTGGTGGGGGTAGCGGCCGCGGCCGACGAGGTCGGCGACGGTGATCCCGTCCGGCGCGATCGAGGACTGCGGGAGCAGACCGAGGGTGCGGGCGACCTTCTTGGCCGGCATCGACTGGATGACCTGCCCGTCCAGCAGCACCTTGCCCTGGCTGGGCTTCAGCATCCGGGAGAGGGCCCGCAGCAGTGTCGACTTGCCGCACGCGTTCGGGCCGACGATCACCGTGAAGGAGTTGTCGGGTATCTCCACCGACAGCTCCTCGGCGATGACCCGCTGGTCGTAGGCGAGGGTGACGGTGTCGGCGGACAGGCGGTTCACGGTGCTCCTTGTGCTCCTCGGGGTGTTCATATCCGGCCCGCCCTGCGCTCGGTGACCAGCAGCCACAGCAGGTAGACACCGCCGAGGACGCCGGTGACCACACCGACGGGCAGCTGGTCGGCGCCGAAGACCTTCTGTGAGATCCAGTCGGAGGCGACCAGGAGGGTCGCGCCCATGCACATCGACGGCAGCAGGTTGGGGCCGGGCGACCGGGTCAGGCGGCGGGCCAGCTGCGGCGCGGTGAGCGCGACGAAGCTGACCGGTCCGGCGGCCGCGGTGGCGGCGGCGGTGAACAGGACGGCGGCCACGAGCAGCAGCAGCCGTACCCGCTCGACGCGCACGCCCAGGGCGTTCGACACGTCGTCGCCCATCTCCATCATCCGCAGGCCGCGCGCGTTGGCGAGGACGAACGGGACGAGGACCGCGCAGAGCCAGAGCAGCGGCCAGACCTGGTCCCAGTCCCGGCCGCTGAGCGAGCCGGTCATCCAGACGACGGCCTGGGCGGCCTCGGTGAGCGTGGACTTGGTCAGCAGATAGCCGTTGACGGCCGTGACGACCGCGGAGACGCCGATGCCGACGAGCACGAGCCGGTAGCCGTGCACGCCCTGCTTCCAGGCGAGCAGATAGATGGCGAGCCCCGTCGCCAGACCGCCCACCAGGGCGCCGGTGGTGATCTGCGCGGAGTTCCCGGAGAACAGCACGATCATTGTGAGCGCCCCGGCCGTCGCTCCCTGGGAGAGTCCGAGCACGTCCGGACTGCCCAGCGGATTGCGGGAGATGGCCTGGAAGAGGGCGCCGCCGAGGCCGAGCGAGGCGCCGACCAGGAGTCCGACGAGGACCCGCGGCAGCCGCAGCTCGTTGACGATGAACTCCTGCCCCGCGTTGCCGTTCCCGAACAACGTCTTCAGTACGTCCCCGGCCGGGATCGGGAAGTCGCCGGTGCCGATCAGCACGACGCTCGCGGTGAGCGCGGCGACCAGGATCATGGCGACGACGACGGTGGCCCGCACGTCGAGCCTGACCGAGAGCCCGCCGGGGGTCCTGATGGCACGGTTGGTCCTCACAGCTGGGCCGTCCTCCGCCGTCGTACGAGAAGAATGAAGACCGGCCCGCCGATGAGCGCGGTGACGATGCCGACCTGGATCTCCGCAGGCCGGGCGACGATCCGCCCGATGACGTCGGAGCCGAGCAGCAGCACGGGCGACAGGATCGTCGCGTACGGCAGGATCCAGCGCAGGTCGGGGCCGGTGAAGGAGCGCACGATGTGCGGGACCATCAGACCGACGAACACGATCGGGCCGCAGGCGGCGGTCGCGGCCCCGCACAGCACGACCGCGGCGAGCATGGCCAGCGCCCGGGTGCGGTTGAGGTTGGCGCCGAGCGCCTTGGCGGTGTCGTCGCCCATCTCCACGGCGTTGAGCGGCCGGGCGAGCGCGAGCGCGAGGACCGTGCCGACCGCGAGGAAGGGCAGCACCTGGAGGATGGTCGAGTCCGTCGCCGAGGACAGTGAACCGACCGTCCAGAAGCGCATCTTGTTCAGTGCCGCGTCGTCCGTGATCATCACGGCCTGGAGGTAGCCGTACAGCGCCGCGCTGATCGCCGTACCGGCCAGCGCGAGCCGGACCGGGGTGGCGCCGCGGCTGCCGCCGAGGAACCAGACCAGGGCGCCGACCGCGGCCGCGCCGAGGAACGCGAACCACACGTAGCCGCGCAGCGAAGTGACGCCGAAGAACGTGATCGCGGTGACCACCGCGGCGGACGCGCCCGCGTTGATGCCGAGCAGCCCCGGGTCGGCCAGCGGGTTGCGGGTCAGCGCCTGGAGCACCGCGCCGGACAGGCCGAGCGCGGCACCGGCGAGCAGCCCGAGAACGGTCCGCGAGAGCCGGTCGGCCACCACGACGTCGGCGTACGTCCCCGTGTCCTGGAACAGCCCGTGCCAGACCTGTTCGACGGACAGCCCCTTCGCGCCGACGGCGATGCTCGCCACCGCGACGGCCAAGAGGATCGCCGCGGAGACGAAGAGTCCGAGGGCTCGGGTCACCCGGCGGGTCGGGGGCGCGGGGGCGGTCTCCGCGCGCTGTTCGGGAGGACTGTCGACCAACACGTGGTTAGGTTAGCCTACCCTCCGAACCGGCCACGATACCGAGGCCGGAACGCAGGCGGACCCACAGGAACAGGCAGTGGTTTCAGAGCCCCAGCCTCGCCAGCGCCTTCCCCGTGTCCAGCTCGCACACACCCTCCCCTGCCGCCGTCCAGGCCGCCGCGCACAGCGCCCGCAGACCGTCCAACGCCTCGCCGTCACCGTCGAGTTCGAGCCGTTCGGGTCCGGCCACCGCGGTCCAACCTCCGCACCGGAAGCCCTGCGACGCCTCCGTCACCTCCGGCTGTCCCGTGAGCAGCCCCCGCAGATCGGCGTCCACATACGTCGGCCGGTGCTGCGGCGGCGCGGCCAGCAGCTGGGCGCCGTCCGTGACGCCGGTGAGCACGAGCAGCGAGTCCACCTCGCCGTTGAACGCCCCCTCGATGTCGGTGTCCAGCCGGTCCCCGACCACCAGCGGCCGCTTCGCGCCGGTCCGCAGGATCGTCTCCCGGTGCATCGGCGGCAGCGGCTTCCCCGCGACCTGCGGCTCCGCACCGGTCGCGATCCGCACGACCTCCACCGCCGCGCCGTTGCCCGGCGCGATCCCCCGTCCGCTCGGAATCGTGAGATCGGTGTTGGACGCGAACCAGGGCACCCCGCGCGCGACGGCATAGCTCGCCTCGGCGAACCGCCCCCAGGGCAGGTCGGGCCCGCCGAAGCCCTGGACGACCGCCGCCGGGTTGTCGTCCGCCGACTCCACGGGCTCAAGACCCCGCTCCCGCAGCGCCACCCGCAGCCCCTCGCCCCCGATCACGAGCACCCGCGCACCCGTCGGCACCTGCTCGCTGATCAGCCGCGCGACCGCCTGCGCGGAGGTGATGACGTCATCGGCCCCCGTCGGTATGCCCAGCTCGCTGAGGTGCTCGGCGACGGTGTCGGGCGTCCGCAGCGCGTTGTTGGTGACATACGCGAGATGCATACCGCCCTCACGCGCGACGGCGAGCGACTCGACGGCGTGCGCGATCGCGTTCCCACCCGCGTACACCACCCCGTCCAGGTCGAGCAGCGCGGTGTCGTACGCCTCGCTCAGGGCCTGTCCACTGCCCGCGGGCCTCGTCCTGACACCCTGGCTCATTCCGCATCGCTCCTCGTTCGACGGCCTTTCCCCCGATCATCCCTCACGCCACTGACACCCGTACGATGCCGGGATGAACACAGCAGGTCACCCGGAAGCAACGGCGCCCCGAGGCCTGGAACTCACCCCGTTCCGAGGCCTCCGCTACGACCCCGACCGGGTCGGCAGCCTGGCGGCCGTCACTTCCCCGCCGTACGACGTCGTGGTCCGCCCCGACGGCCTGCACCAGCTCCAGTCGAACGACCCGTACAACATCGTGCGACTGATCCTCCCCCAGGCCACCACCCCGGCCGAGCGCAACGACCAGGCGGCCCGCACCCTGCGTCGCTGGCTCGCCGAGGGCATCCTGGCCGCCGACCCCGAACCCGGTTTCTACGTCTACGAACAGCACGACGACGCCGGCCTCCTCCAACGCGGCATCATCGGCACGCTGCGCCTCTCGGAGCCTTCGGAAGGTGTGGTCCTGCCACACGAGGACGTCATGCCTCATGTGGTCGCCGACCGCGCGGCCCTGATGCGCGCCACCTCGGCGAACCTCGAACCCCTGCTCCTCACCTACCGCGGCAACGGCTCCACGGCCGCCCTGGTGGAACACACGGCGGAGCAGCCCCCGCTCCTGTCCACGACCACCGAGGACGGCTACAGCCACCGCCTGTGGTCGATCACCGACCCCGCCGAAGTGGCCCGCGTCCAGGCGGACCTGGGCCGGCACCAGGCCCTCATCGCCGACGGCCACCACCGCTGGGCGACGTACCGCCGTCTACGCGCGGAGCACCCCTCCCCCAGCCCCTGGGACTACGGCCTAGTCCTCCTCGTCGACACGGCCCGCTACCCGCTCCGCGTCCGCGCCATCCACCGCCTCCTGCACGGCCTGCCGGTGGCCGAGGCCCTGGCCCCCCTGGACGGCCTGTTCCGCATACGGCAGCTGAACACCCCCTTGGCGGAAGCCCTGGAGACCCTCGCGGACGCGGCCTGCGCCGGCAACGCCTTCCTCCTGGCCGGCGACGGCACCTTCCACCTCCTGGACCGCCCCGACCCGGACCTGCTCGCCCGCACGATCCCCACGGACCGCCCGCCCGCCTGGCGCACCCTGGACGCCACGGTCCTGCACGCCACCCTCCTCGACCACGTCTGGCACATCCCCGAAGACGACCCGACCCGCATCGCCTACATCCACGACACCGCGGCCACGGTCGAGAAGGCGGAACGCGACGGCGGTACGGCGGTCCTGATGCACCCGGTCCGCGAGGAGGTCGTACGCGACCTGGCCCGCCAGGGCGTCACGATGCCCCGCAAGTCGACGTCCTTCGGCCCGAAACCGGCATCGGGCCTGGTCCTGCGCGCGCTGGACGTATGAAACGAGGAGGGGCGGGGCCCCGGTCACCGGGATCCCGCCCCACTCTTCATGCCACTCAGTCGTCGAGGTCGTCCTTGTCGTCGTCCTCTACGGCCTTCTCGGCGGCGTCGGTCACGACCTCGCCCTCGTCGTCGTCACCCTCGTTGCCGTCGAAGGCGTCCACGAACTCGACCCCGTCCAGCTCGGCGAGCCGGTCGGAGGCGTCGGTGCTGCTGTCCTTGTCGGACTCCACGGCCTTGGCGAACCACTCCCGCGCCTCGCCCTCCCGCCCGGCGGCGAGCAGCGCGTCGGCGTAGGCGTACCGCAGACGGGCGGTCCATGGCTGCACGGAGTTGGAGGCCAGCTCGGGGCTCTGCAGCGTCACGATCGCCGCGTCCAGCTGCCCCATGTCCCGCCGGGCCCCGGCCGCGACCAGCCGCATCTCCACCTGGCCGGCCTTGTCGAGCTTCTGCACCTCGGGCGCCCCGGCCATGTCCAGCGCCTTCTCCGGCCGCCCGAGCCCACGCTCGCAGTCGGCCATGACCGGCCACAGCTCAGCGGACCCGGTCATCCGCCGCGCGGCCCGGAACTCGGCGAGCGCCTCGGAGTACTTCTGGTTCGCGTACGCCGCGAACCCGGCCGCCTCCCGTACGGCGGCGACACGCGACGCGAGCCGCAGGGCCACCTTGGAGTAGCCGTAGGCCCGCTCGGGCTCCTCGTCGATGAGCCGCGCGACCATCACCAGGTTCTTGGCGACATCCTCGGCAAGCCCCTTCGGCAGGCTCTGCAGCTCCTGCCGTACGTCCTTGTCGATCTCGTCGCCCGTGACGTCCTCGGGGATCGGCAGCCGCTTGATCGGCTCACGGTCCCGGTCCCGCTCGTCCCGGAACCGCCCACCGCCACGGCGATCGTCGCCGCCGCGCCGGTCGTCCCGCCCACGGAACCCACCGGGCCGCCCACCACGGTCATCCCTGCGGGGGCCACCACGCCCGCCACGGTCGTCACGCTGTCCGTAGCCACCGCCACCACCGCGGTTGTCGTCACGACGGCT
This sequence comes from Streptomyces sp. NPDC047072, assembly GCF_040643855.1. Taxonomy (NCBI): domain Bacteria; kingdom Bacillati; phylum Actinomycetota; class Actinomycetes; order Kitasatosporales; family Streptomycetaceae; genus Streptomyces; species Streptomyces sp. NPDC047072. Next base: position 39,286 of record NZ_JBEYVC010000095.1, read on the forward strand.
GTCGTCCCGACGGAAACCACCACGATCACCACCGCGGTTGTCATCGCGCCGGAACCCGCCACGGTCACCACGCTCACCGCGGTTGTCATCCCGGCGGAAGCCGCCACGGTCCCCACGCTCACCGCGGTTGTCATCGCGACGGTCGTTGTCACGACGGAAGCCGCCACGGTCCCCGCGGTCGTCACCGCGCCGATCGTCACGTCGGTCGTCACGTCGGTCTTCGCGGCGCTCGTAGCCGCCGCGGTTGTCGTCCCGACGGAAACCACCGCGATCACCGCGATCCCCACGGTCACCGCGGTCGTCGCGACGGAAGCCACGGTCCCGGTCATCGCCACGAGGCGCGCGATCACGGTCGTCACGCCGGCCGTAGCCACCGCCACCACCGCGGTTGTCGTCACGCCGGAAGCCACCACGGTCCCCGCGGTCGTCGCGCCGATCGTCGCGACGGAAGGCAGGCCGATCGCCGTCGCGCCGGAACCCGCGGTCACGGTCGCGGTCGTCTCGGCGGGGCCCAGCCGGGCGGTCGTCACGACGGAACGCGGGGCGAGCCCCACGGTCGCCTTCACGGCGGTCGTCGCGTCGGTCGTCACGCCGGCCGTAGCCACCGCCACCACCGCGGTTGTCATCACGCCGGAAGCCACCGCGGTCCCCACGCTCACCGCGGTTGTCATCGCGACGGTCGTCACGGCGGGCGTAACCACCACCACGGTTGCCGCCACGGTCGTTGTCCCGGCGGTCACTGCCACCGCGGTTGTCGTCCCGGCGGAAGCCACCACGGTCCCCTCGGTAACCGCGATCGCCGCGGTCACCACCGTCCCGTCGCCGCTGGTCGCGCTCCGGTCGGTCGTCGGGAGAGTTGGTGGACATGGTGACTCCTGTCTTAGGTACCGCAAGCATTCTAAAAACAAAAGGACCCCTGGTCCCAGCTGAACGCTGGGACCAGGGGTCCTCCCGGCCCGGTGGAACTCGGCCAGGGCCTGCGATCCGCCGGCCTCGCGCAGTGCCTGGTAGCCCTCC
>NZ_JBEYVC010000096.1:0-39848 GCF_040643855.1 Streptomyces sp. NPDC047072
GCAAGGGCGCGGCCGCGGTCTACCTGGAGACCTGGCACTCCGACATCGAGGAGTTCCTGGAGCTGCGCGATCAGCCCCCACCGGGCCGCAGCTAACGACCGACCGGTGCCAGCCTCTCCGGACCGTTCGTCGTCCCCTTCCGCAGCTTCTCGCGCAGCTCCTCCTCCGCGTCCGACAGAGAACCCTGCGCCACCCGTGGCGGCACCCCCTCGATCTCCGCGCCCGGTGTGATCGGCGGCTCGTAGTGCGTCGGTGCCGTCCGCAGCGTGAGCGCCGTCGTGCCGATCAGGGCGACCGTGAAGGCGATCGCCGCCCGCGTCCAGAACCGGGCCCGGCGTTCGCTGCCGGTCCGCACCACCGGCGGCTTGGCCGAGCGCAAGCGATCCGTGGAGGCCAGTTCCGCGAGCCGACGGTGCAGCTCGGCGGGGTCGGCCAGCTCCGGCAGCTTCGCCGTGAGCGCCGCGCGCGCGTGCAGCAGGCGGCCCGCCGCCACCGGCGTCGTCGCCTCCGTCTCCGCCGCCGTCTCCGGCAGATCGAGGCCGACGCCGTCGTACAGCACGAGCGTGCGCCGCCGGCGCGGCGGCAGTCGTAGGAGTACGGCCATCAGCGCGCGGTCGGCCGCGTCCGCCGCCGGTGCCTCCGGGTGCCGGAAGCGGGGGCGGAACCGGTGCCAGGGGGAGAGCGCGTAGTCGTACGCCGCCGCCCGCACCCAGCTCGCCGGATCCCGGTCGACGGCCACCTCGGGCCAGCGCTGCCAGGCGAGCTGGAAGGCCCGTTCGACCGACTCGCGGGCGAGTTCGCGGCGGCCGGTGAGCAGGTAGGTCTGCCGTACGAGGGCGGGGGCGCAGAAGGCGTAGAGGGCGTCGAACGCCTGAGCGGGCGTCAGGGGCTCGGGCACGGGCTCTTCTTGAGGCACGGTCACCTCCGGCGGCGTGTCCCCCGTCCGTGCCGCGACCTGATCCTGCGTCAACGACCCGGCCCTGCGCAGGCGTCGGCGCTCCTTCGGCGAGGGGAGCGGGGTCACAGGGCTCGGTGTCACGGGGCGACCCTTCGTACGGAAAATGGCATAGTCGTATATTGAGCGACACTTCGGTGGTTTGCCTGTTACGACGAGAATGCGTGTGTCATTGGGAGCATGGCGGGCGTGATCCGGATGACCGCTCGCCGCCCGCCGTTGTCGCCCCTGCTCACCCGGTTGCGCGACCGATCCCCCGGACTGGCCGCCAGCCTCCTGGGTGGTGTCGTCGCGGCCGGTCTGGGGCTCGGTTCGCTCGCCGTGCTCGTGATGGTGCTGTGGATCAGCTCGCCGTACCCGGACAGCGGGCCCGGGGGCGCGCTGCATGTCGCCGCGGCGCTGTGGCTGCTCGCGCACGGGGCGGAGCTGGTGCGCACCGACACGCTCTCCGGGGTGCCGGCGCCGGTCGGGGTGACCCCGCTGTTGCTGCTCGTGATGCCGGTGTGGCTGGTGCACCGGGCGGCACGGGACGCGGCGGCCGGTGAGGAGGAGCCGCCGCTGGTCTCCGCGCGGACGGCGTGGGCGGGGGTCGTCCTCGGCTACCTCGGGGTCGGCGCGGTCGTCGCGCTCTACGCGTCCGGCGGGGAGCTGCGGCCCTCGTGGGCGTGGACGGGGGTGTGCGTGCCGGTCCTCGTGATGGCGGCGGCCGGGGCGGGGGTGTGGACGGCGTACGGGCGTTCGTCCGCCGCGGTGGACGAGGTGCTGATCCTGCTGCCGGCCGGTTTGCGCAGGCCGGCCCTCGGGACGGAGGCGCGGGCGCAGATGGCGGTCGCCGGGCGGGCGGCGGGGGCCGGAGTGGCGGTACTGGTCGGGGGTGGGGCGGTGCTGCTGGCCACCTCTCTGGTCTGGCACGGCTCCACGACGCGCGGCTCCTTCCTCCAGCTGACGGAGGGCTGGTCGGGCCGGTTCGCCGTCCTGCTGCTGTGCCTGGCGCTGGTGCCGAACGCGGCGGTGTGGGCGTCGGGGTACGCGCTCGGGCCGGGCTTCGTGCTGGGTGCGGGGCATGCGGTGGGCCCGCTCTCCTCGGACCCCGCCCCGCTCCTCCCACCGTTCCCGCTGCTCGCGGCGGTGCCGGGGGTGGGTGACGGGGGGCCGTGGAACTGGGCGGCCGGGGCGGTGCCGGTCGTCGCCGGGGTCGCGGTGGGGTGGTGCGTCGGCCGCGAGGCGGACATCGAGGACTGGCCCCGCGGCCGGACCGCGAGCACCGCGTGCTGGGCGGCCGTCCTGTGCGCGGCCGCGGTCGCGGCGCTGGCCGGGGCGGCGGGGGGCGCGTTGGGGGTGGGTGCGCTGGCCAGTTTCGGCCCGGTGTGGTGGCAGACGGGCGCCGCGGCGGCGGGGTGGACGGCGGCGCTGGGAGTACCGGTGGCGGTGGGCGTACGGGCTTGGCGGGGACGGGAGCGGGGACGGCGGTGGTTCTTGAGGCGGGGGGCTGCGGAGGCGGTGGGTACGGCGGGCGGGAGCGGGAGCGGGGGCCGGTTGCCGGGGGTGGGAAGCGCGGGGGCTGTCCAGCCGGTGCCGGTGGGGGCGGCCGCCGCGAGTGGGTCGCGGCCGTCGGTGGAGGGGAGCGCCGGGGCTGCCCAGTCGGCGTCGGCAGCGGAACGGGCCTGGTGGGGGCGGCGCTGGTGGTCATGGCGTAGGGCTGCGGAGCCGGTGCGTACGAACGGGGGGCGGGCAACGGAGGGTGCCGAGCCGGTGGTGGTCGGCGGTACGGGCGGTGCCGGGGCGGTATCGGCGGGGGACGCGGGCGGGGCTCAGGCGGATCGGGCGGGAGGTGTGGGCGCTGCCGCGTCGGTGGTGGTCGGCGGGGTGGGCGCAGTCCACTCCGGGGTCGGAAGTGTGGAGGGGCCCGGGGTGTTCCCAGCGGCCCCGGTCGGTGACGGTGGTGGGCCCGTGTCGTTGGCGGCCGGTGCGGGCGGTGCCGGGTCGTTGGCGTGGACGCCGGGGCAGGGGCGTACCGAAATCACGTCCCCGGCCGACGCGGGCGAAGTGCCTGCCAGGGGCCGGGGCGTCGTCGAACCGTCGGCCGAAGGCCCAGCCCCCGTGCCGTACCGTCCCCACCCCCAGCCCGACGCCCCCGCCCCCTACGACGCACCCTCCCCCTGGTACGACAACGCCTCCCGTGAGGCCCGTTGGGCGGCTCTGCGGGAGGCGTCGACGCCGTTGGAAGGGGCCGTGGAGGACGGGACGGACGGTGACTGAGGGCCCCGCCCTCACCACCCGCCCTCAACCCGCCCGGCACCAGGCCGTCCACCACCCGCCCGGCACCAAGCCGTCCACCACCCGCCCGCACCAACCCGCCCGGCACCAGGCCGTCCACCCACCCGCCCGGCACCAACCCGCCCGCACCAACCCACCCGGCACCCGGCCGTCGCGTCAGCTGTTCGTGCCCAGGATGCCTCGGAGTTCCTTCGGGAGCAGGTCCGTGCAGGCCTGCTCCGCCTGGTTGGTGAGGGCGTCGCTGGTGCAGGTGTAGTAGTCCTTGTAGACCATCTGCGCCGTGAAGCCCGCCGCCACGTACATGATCGCCAGGGACGCCATGACCACGCCGCTGATCGCCGCCGTGGTCTGCGGACGGCCCTGCGGGGCCGGGGCGTTGGGGTCGGTCGCGTGCGGCTTGGCGCGCAGGGCGCTGATGCCCCAGTAGAGGGCCAGCGCACCGAGCATCAGCCCCACCGACATCCAGCCGAAGAGCACGAAGAAGAAGGCCCACATCCCGCACAGCAGGGCGTACCGCGCCCGCCGCTGGGACGGGTCCGTCGGATCCCAGCGCAGACCGGAACCCTGACCTCCGCCCCCGGGCCCCTCAGGACCGGGACCTTGGCCCCTGTCCCCGCCGTTCCCGGGCCGCTGCCCGAAGATCCCGTCGGAGCGCCCGGGCTGCCGGTCGCTCCACTGGCTGCCCCACGGGGAGCGTCCGCGCCCGTCCCCGTCGCCCTCCTGACCCGAAGGGCGGCGCGGCTGCCAGGGCCGGTCGGGCGTGCCCTCCGGCGGCGGGGCGAAGGGGTTGTCGTCCTCGGCGCCCGCCGGCCCGCCCCGCCCGTCGGCCGGCCGAGCGCCGTCGGCGCCGTTCTTCTTGTCCGTGGGCGCGTCGGGCGGTGAGGCGGGCTGCTCCCGCAGCAGCACGCCGCTGCGCCCCTGCACCGACTGCTGGGGGAGCGTGAGGAGTCGCAGGCTGCGGTCCGGCATCAAGTGAGCGTCTTCCCCTTGGAGTACGAATCGTCTGAGCTGAGCTGTCACCCCGTGAACGCTCCGCACACCACCCACGTTCCCGGACCGGCTCCTCCCAGACGCTACCTTCCGGCCACGCCCCCATCCCGTGGGGGCCTCCCGGTGTGCCGGTATCGTTGCTGACGGTCGGCCGCTTCGTAGGCTTCCCCGTATCCCGGGGCGCGAAGCATTCGTACGAATGTACAAAGCGGCGTCCGCTCGCCGAACGACTCCCCGAGAAAGGGCCCCGCCGTGGCCGCCAAGCCCGTGGCCAAGCAGGCCAAGCCGGTTCAGCGCCTGGTCGTGCTGGTCTCCGGATCCGGCACCAACCTCCAGGCGCTGCTCGACGCCATCGCCGCCGGCGGAGTCGCGGAGTACGGCGCCGAGATCGTGGCCGTAGGCGCCGACCGCGAGGGCATCGAGGGGCTCGCGCGGGCCGAGCGGGCCGGGATCCCCACCTTCGTCCGCAAGGTGAAGGACTTCGGGACCCGGGAGGAGTGGGACGCGGCCCTGGCCGAGGCGACCGCCGCCCATGAACCCGACCTCGTGGTCTCCGCCGGGTTCATGAAGATCGTCGGCAAGGAGTTCCTGGCGCGGTTCGGCGGGCGGTTCGTGAACACCCACCCCGCGCTGCTCCCCAGTTTTCCGGGGGCCCACGGCGTGCGTGACGCGCTCGCGTACGGAGCCAGGGTCACCGGCTGCACCGTCCACTTCGTCGACGACGGCGTCGACACCGGACCGATCATCGCTCAGGGCGTGGTGGAGATCCGGGACGAGGACGACGAGAGCGCTCTGCACGAGCGCATCAAGGAAGTCGAGCGAAGGCTGCTCGTCGATGTCGTGGGGCGCCTGGCCCGCAACGGCTATCGCATCGAGGGACGAAAGGTAGTTATCCAGTGACCGCCGAGAGCAACAAGAGGCCGATCCGCCGGGCGCTCGTCAGCGTCTACGACAAGACCGGGCTCGAGGAGCTCGCGCGCGGGCTGCACGAGGCCGGCGTCGAGCTCGTCTCCACCGGCTCCACCGCGGGCCGGATCGCCGCCGCGGGCGTCCCCGTCACCAAGGTGGAGGAGCTGACCGGCTTCCCCGAGTGCCTCGACGGCCGGGTAAAGACCCTGCACCCGAAGGTGCACGCGGGCATCCTGGCGGACCTGCGCCTGGAGGACCACCAGCGGCAGCTGGCGGAGCTGGGTGTCGAGCCGTTCGACCTCGTCGTCGTCAACCTCTACCCGTTCCGCGAGACCGTCGCCTCCGGTGCCACGCCCGACGAGTGCGTCGAGCAGATCGACATCGGCGGTCCGTCGATGGTCCGCGCGGCCGCCAAGAACCACCCCTCGGTCGCCGTCGTCACCAGCCCGCAGCGGTACGCCGACGTCCTCAGGGCCGTCGCCGAGGGCGGCTTCGACCTCACCACCCGCAAGCGGCTCGCGGCCGAGGCCTTCCAGCACACGGCCTCGTACGACGTGGCGGTCGCCTCCTGGTTCGCCTCCTCCTACGCCCCCGCTGACGAGTCGCGGTTCCCCGACTTCCTCGGCGCCACCTGGGAGCGCGAGAACACCCTGCGCTACGGCGAGAACCCGCACCAGCCCGCCGCGCTCTACGTCGACGGCAGTGGCGGCGGTCTCGCGCAGGCCGAGCAGCTGCACGGCAAGGAGATGTCGTACAACAACTACACGGACACGGACGCCGCCCGCCGTGCCGCGTACGACCACGACGAGCCCTGTGTCGCGATCATCAAGCACGCCAACCCCTGCGGTATCGCGGTCGGTTCGGACGTCGCCGAGGCGCATCGCAAGGCGCACGCGTGTGACCCGCTGTCGGCGTTCGGCGGCGTCATCGCCGTCAACCGGCCCGTCAGCAAGGAGCTGGCCGAGCAGGTCGCCGAGATCTTCACCGAGGTCATCGTCGCGCCCGACTACGAGGACGGCGCCCTTGAGGCCCTCGCCAAGAAGAAGAACATCCGGGTCCTGAAGGCGCCGGGCGCCCCCGCGAACCCGGTCGAGCTCAAGCCCGTCGACGGCGGTGTCCTGCTCCAGGTCACCGACCGCCTCCAGGCCGACGGCGACGACCCGGCCAACTGGACGCTGGCGACCGGCGAGGCGCTGTCCGCCGACGAACTGGCCGAACTCTCCTTCGCCTGGAAGGCCTGCCGGGCCGTCAAGTCCAACGCCATCCTGCTCGCCAAGGACGGCGCCTCGGTCGGCGTCGGCATGGGCCAGGTCAACCGCGTCGACTCCGCGAAGCTGGCCGTCGAGCGGGCCGGCGCCGAGCGCGCGCAGGGGTCGTACGCCGCCTCGGACGCGTTCTTCCCGTTCCCGGACGGCCTGGAGGTCCTCCTGGAGGCCGGTGTGAAGGCGGTCGTCCAGCCGGGCGCCTCGATGCGCGACGAACTGGTCGTCGAGGCCGCGAAGAAGGCGGGCGTGACGATGTACTTCACCGGCACGCGCCACTTCTTCCACTGATACCGGCACAGGCACAGACACCGGCTGTTACGGCCGAGGGGCGGCGCTACGTCGAACTGCGCAGCGCCGCCCAGGTGTTGGGGCCGACCTGGCCGTCGACCTCCAGGCCCTTGGCGGTCTGGAATTGCTTCACCGCGGTCTCGGTGTCCCGGCCGAACTCGCCGTCCACGCCCGAACTCCCCACGCTGTAGCCGCGTTTGGTGAGCATGCACTGCACCTGCACGACCCGCTGGCCGGTGTCGCCGTAGTCGGTCTGGGCGGTGCCAGAGTAGTAGGTGCAGCCGGAGATCCAGGCGGGGGTGGCCGGGGGAGCGGTGGTCTTCGTGACCGTGGCGGTGGCGGTCGGGGTGGAGTCGCCGCCGGAACTCCCGCCCGCGCTCCCGGTGTTGGGGGTACTCGTCGCCGAGGGGGTGCCGGCGGGGTCCTGCTGTTCCGTGCCCTTGCCCTTGTCGTCCTTCTCCTTCTTCTCGGCCTTCTCCTTCTTCTTGCCGGAGGGCGAGGCGGAGACGCTGGGCGGGGCGGAGGCCGGTGTCGCGGAGGCGCTGACGCTCGTGGTGCCGGCCGGGGCGGCCGCGGCTGAGGTGTCGCCCGGGCGGGTGAGCAGGAACGCGCCGACGGCCACGGCCCCGACGGCGATGCCCGCGACACCGGCGAGGAACGGCTTGCGCCGCTTGCGATTCGTGCCGGGGACGGTGTCGCCGTTCGCCACGGAGGCGATCGGTGTGAGCACCGGGGGGTGTGCGGTCGTACGGAAACGGTCGGTCTCTTCGACCGGCAGGCCCTCCAGGACCGCGCAGCCCTGCTGCCGCTCGCGCAGCCGGGCCGCGAGGGGGCCCCGCCAGTCGGCGGCGCGGCCGTGACCGGCGGCCGTGGCCGCGTCGATCAGCTGCCTGGGGGAGGGGCGTGCGGCGGGGTCCTTGGCGAGGCAGGCGGTCAGCAGGGCCGCCAACCCCGGGTCGGATTCGGCGAGTTCGGCCATCACCTCGGCGTTCGGTGCCTCGAAGGCGACCCGGTGCATGACGTCCACGCCGGTGCCGTCGCCGAAGGGGGCGTGGCCGGTGGCGGCGAAGACGATGGCGCAGCCGAACGAGAAGACGTCGGAGGCGGCGTCGCAGCGGCCCTCGCGCAGATACTCCGGCGCCATGTACGCGGGCGTGCCGACCCGGTTGCCGGTCGTGGTGATCGCGCTGCTGTCGGCGGCCCGCGAGATGCCGAAGTCGATGACGTGCGCGCCCCGCGGGGAAAGGATCACGTTGGACGGCTTGAGATCGCGGTGTACGACCCCGGCGGCGGTCAGCGCCGACAGCGCCTCGCCGAGCTCCGCCACCAGCCGCCACACGTCGGCGGGCTCCGTCAGCCCGCACTCGCGGACGGCGTCGAGGAGGCTGAGGCCGGGCAGGTACTCGGTCGCCATCCACAGCAGCGCGTCGTCGAAACCGGTGCCCAGCAGGTGCGGGGCGCGCGGGGTGCGGACCCGGCCGTGGACGGCGGCCTCCCGCTCGAACCGGCGCCGGAAGTCGGGGCCGTCGGCGTACTCGGGCCGGATCACCTTCACCGCGGCGAGCCCCGGGCCGTCGTCGGCGCGGCGGGCCAGATAGACCCGGCCCATGCCGCCGCTGCCGAGCAGCCCGAGCGGGACGTACGGTCCGATCCGTCCCGGATCGGTGGGCAGCAGCGGGGCCGCGCCCACCTGCCTGAGCGCGGTGTCCCCCGCCGATATGTCCGCCACGGTCCCCCCGACCTGCCTCTTTCTTCGCAACGTGCTCTCACGTCACGCCAGTTGACTGAGAAGAGGCTAGCGCCACCGCTCCGGGGGAGGGGGCGGGGACCGGAACTGAGCGGTTCGTCTCCTTAGGAGGGACGGGTGCGGTGCGGCTCGTCGGCGGTGGTCGGTGGCCGCTGCCGGGAGGGGGCCCAGGCCGCCAGCAGGGTGAGCGCGTCCGCGCTGGGTGTACAGGGGTCCGCGGTGTAGGTGGTGAGGGTGACGTCCGGGTCGCCGGGCAGCGCGAAGTCGTCGTACGCGAGATCCATCGTGCCGACGACCGGGTGGTGGACGGTCTTGCGGCCGCGCGAGTGGCGGCGCACGTGGTGTCTGGCCCAGCGGGCGGCGAAATCGGTGCTGCGCGCGGAGAGCTCGCCGATCAGCTCGGTCACCCGCCGGTCCAGCGGGTCCCGGCCGGCGGTCGCGCGGAGCATCGCGACGAGCAGGTCCCTGGCCTCGTCGAGGTCGGCGTAGAAGTCCTCGGCGCGCGGGTCGAGGAACACGTACCGGGCGAAATTCGGCGGCCGCTCGGGCGTGGTGAACAGGTCGGCGTAGAGCGCGCGGCCCAGGTCGTTGGCCGCGAGGAGGTCGAGGCGGCCGTTCTGCACCACGGCGGGCACGCTCATGGAGTCCAGGACCTGCCGCACCGACGCGGTGAGGGGAGAGGCGCGCGCGGGGCGCGTGCGGCGCGAGCCGGGCGAGACATTGCGGGCCAGGTCGTAGAGGTGGGCCCGCTCGTCGTCGTCGAGCCGCAGCGCGCGGGCGATCGCGTCGAGGACGCTCTCGGAGGCGCCGCCGAGCCGGCCGCGCTCGATGCGGGTGTAGTACTCGACGCTGAGGCCGGCGAGCATCGCGACCTCCTCGCGCCGCAGCCCCTTGACGCGGCGGTTGCCCGAGACGTGCGGCAGCCCGGCCTGCTCGGGCGTGATCCCGGCCCTGCGGCTCATGAGGAAGCCCCGGATCTCCTGCTGGAACTCCATGCCTTCGAGGCTAGGCCACCTGTTTCGGACGAGGGGGTCCCTGAGAGTGCCTGGCAGGTGTGCGTGGGGCGGGGGACGGTGGGAGGCGTCCCTTGATCCGACGGGAGAACACCATGAACCCCAGCTACGACTTCTCCGGCCAGGTCGCCCTGGTCACCGGTGCCGCCTCCGGCATGGGCCTGGCCGCCGCCCGCGCCTTCGCGGACTCCGGCGCCGCCGTGCTGCTGGCCGACCTCGACCCCGATGCCGTCCATGACGCGGCGAAGGAGATCACCGGCCGCGGCGGGCGGGCGACCGGTGTCGTCTGCGACGTCACCGACGAGGAGCAGGTGGCGGCGGCGGTGCGGCGCGCGGTGACGGAGTACGGCCGTCTGGACATGGCGTTCAACAACGCCGGCATCCAGGTGCCGCCGACCGACGCGGCCGACGAGACGGCCGACTCCTTCGACCGGGTCAACGCGGTCAACCTGCGCGGTGTCTGGGCGGCGATGAAGCACGAGCTGCGGCAGATGCGGGAGCAGGGCAGCGGCGCCGTCGTGAACTGCTCCTCCCTGGGCGGGCTCGTCGGGCTGCCCGAGCGCGCGGCCTACCACGCCTCCAAGCACGGAGTCATCGGCCTGACCCGCAGCGCGGCGGTCGAGTACGCGCCCCGGGGCATCCGCGTCAACGCCGTGTGCCCCGGTGTCATCGACACCCTGATGGTCGCCGACATGGTCGAGAACCAGCCCGAGGCCATGGCCGGGATCCTCAAGGAACAGCCCATCGGCCGGCTGGGCAGGGCGGACGAGGTCGCGGCGGCCGTCCTGTGGCTGTGCAGCCCCGGCGCCGGCTTCGTCACCGGAACGGCGCTCCCGGTCGACGGCGGCTTCACCGCCCACTGAACGCGTCCCTGTCGTCGTCGCCCTCGTCGTCGCCGGGCAGCGCCTAGGGTCTGTCCGGCGGATCAGGCCGGCTGCAAGAGACGGTGCTGACTAGTGCAGGTGAGCGGGGCGGTGGGGGTCCCCCCGCGCGAGCGAAGCCGAGCGTGGGGGAGTCGGCAACCGACGACAACGCGGCAGACAGGCGTGCCCAGCCCCGCGACGCCGGCATGATCCGCCGGACAGGCCTTAGGCGCCCGCCTCGTACTGACCGGTCTCCAGGAAGTACCGCAGGGCCTCCGGGGAACCGTCGTCGAGGGCCGCCTGGGCCGCCGCGCGGACGGCGGGGGTGGTGGCCGGGTCGGCGAGGATCCGGAAGATCGCCACGCGGTCGTCCTCGGCCTGGGCGAGGCGGAGGCCGGTCCTGAGGAAGGTGCGCTGGTCCTCGATGGTGCCGTCCATGGCCCGCTGCGCGGCGGTCCAGACGGCGCTGCCCTCGGCGGACTTGCCGATGACGCGCAGGACCGCGACCCGGACCTGGTCGTCGGACATGTCGTCCACCGGGTAGTCGATCGGGTAGCCGAGCGAGGCGGTGGACGAGACCTGGGCGGGGGCGGAGGCCGTGGTGACGGCCGCCGGCACCGGTGAGGCGGCCGCGAGGGCCGGGGTGGCCAGGAGGAGGGCCGGGGCCAGGGCGGCGGTGGCCGCGGCGGTCAGGGCGGCGCGGGTCAGTCTCACGGAGGGAACCTTCCTGGTGGACGTCGGATACCGGGCCGCCGACTGCGACGAGCCGGCGGCCCGGTCATCCTCGCCGCGCACCGCGGCGCCGTTCACTGCCGTAACTCGGCAGTCTTCAGGGCCACTTGACTGCCGCCCTGTGCGCGGCGCACACGGAAGCGCGGCCTCCGGCCTTCCCCCGAAAGGGCCGGAGACCGCGCGGTCGGGCGGCGGCACTCAGGTCACACGCGTGCCGTCGGGGTCGAGACCGGTGACCCGCGTGCCGTCCGGGTCGAGACCGGTGACGCGTGTGCCGTCCGGCTCCACGCCGGTGACCCGTGTCCCGGCCGGCGACACGCTCGTGACCCGCGTGCCGGCCGGTGTCACGAGGTCGCGGTCGGACGGTGCGGAGAAGTCGCGGTTGGCCGGGGTCGACAGGTCGCGGTCGGCCGGTGCGGAGAGGTCGCGGTTCGTCGGCGTGGAGAAGTCGCGGTTCGCCGGCGTCGACAGGTCGCGGTCGGACGGGGACCAGTCCCGGTTCTCCGGTGTCACGGCCGTCACGCGCGTGCCGGCCGGTGCGGCGCCCTCGCGTGAGTCCTGCGCGGCCGCGGACGCCGCTGCCGCCGAGCCGGCGACCAGCGCCCCGGCCGCGAGGAGCAGCGCGGCGGGCTTGATGGTGTTCACTCCGTACCCCCAGGTGAACCTCGGTGGTGGTGCCGCCGAAGCGGCGTGCCCACAGCGTCTCCGAGCGGCCCGCGCGCGGGTACCTGAGAAGTCTCAGGGTCACTTCCCGCCGGGCGGCGTGTACTCCTTGAGATACCGCGCGACCTGGTCCGCGTAGGCACGGTTCTTCTTGGGCACCCCGCCCGCCGCGTTGACCTTTTCCCACGACGTCCGGTACGCCGCGGCGATCAACACCCGCCGGTCGCCCGGCAGTCGGGAGTCCAGCCGGGGCGCGATCCAGCACAGGTAACGGGCCATCGCCGGGATGGACTCGGCGGGCGGGAAGGGCGGAGCGGGGGTGGTGTCGGCGGGCGTGCCGTCCGCGTTCATCCAGAAGCGCAGCACCCGTGGGGTCCAACGCGCTATCCCGTACTCGTTGTTGACCGGGTCGGACAGGTCGGGGTCGAAGTCGCTCTCCGCCTTGAGCATCGCGGCTACCAGCGCCGGAGTGACGTCCCGCTGCGCGCAGTCGTGCGCCGACTCGACGATCAGCACCCGGTACACGGCCGGAACCCCTTTGTCCGTACGGAGTTCCGCGGCGCCGTAGGTCGCGGGCGACGCCGTGGGCGTCCGGGTGCCGTCGCCCGACGTCCAGTCGCTGATCCCGTACCCGAGCGCGGCCACCGCCACGGTGGCGGCCGCGGCCGCCGCGACCGTCGTACGGCGGGGGCGGCTCGCGAGGAGCGGGCGGGGCGAGCGGGCGGACTTGGCGGCGGTCTCCACGCGGCGCAGCAGGGGCTCGACGGCGGCGCGTTCGGCGTGCGTGCGGGCCAGGCAGTCGCGGATGATCTCCCGCCAGTCGTCCGGGAGTTCGGGGGACAGCCGCAGGTCGTCGGTGCCCCGCGCGTACGCGACGGCCGCGTCCCGGCGGGCCGTCGGGGTGCCGCCGGGCAGCGGGAAGGAGTCGGTGAGGACCAGGTGCGCGAGCACACCGAAGGCCCAGACGTCGGCGGAGGGCCGGATACGGCGGCCGCGCTCGCCGATCTCCGACCAGAGCAGCTCCGGCGGGGTGTAGTCGGGGGTGGAGAAGGCGGGTGTGTAGGCGTGCGTGCCCTCCATCTCGGCGGCCATGTTGAAGTCGGCGAGGCGCGCCGAACCGTCCTTCATCAGCAGGACGTTGGCGGGCTTGAGGTCGCCGTGCACCCACTTCGCCCGGTGCAGCTGGGCGAGCCCCTCGCAGATCTGCGCGAGCAGCGCGGGCCCGGCCGGCGGACGCGGCTGCGCGGCCAGCAGCGAGGCGAGCGACCGCTCCGCCCTCTCCAGTACGAGGACGGTGGCGCCGTCGAGTTCGGGGCACTCGGAATCGTCCACGGTGAGGGTGTCGTACATCCGGAGCAGGCGCGGGCGCCGGAGCCTGCGGTACAACTCCACCTCGCGCTCGACGAGTTCGTGCAGATGCGCCAGCCGGCGGGGGGTGCCGGTGCCGGTCGGCAGGAACTTCAGGGCGGCCGTGGCGGGGGCCGCGCCGTCCCGCCGTCGGGCCTCGTAGACGCTGCCGAACGCGCCGGTGGCGATCGGCTCGCGCACCTCCCAGGCGCCGACCCGGTAGCCGCGGGGGACCGGCACGGCGTACGGCCCGGTCATCGGGGGCCTCCGAGGACGGTGAGGTCCTCCTCGCGGACCAGGTCGAAGCGGAGGGCGAGGGAGACCAGGGACTCCTTCTTGCCGTTCAGCCGCGGGCCCTGCTCGGCCTCCTCCGGGGCGGGCTTGAGCCGCAGCTTGACCGCGAGGTAGTCGATGTTCCACTGCACCGAAGTGCGGGAGGCCGCCGCCCAGTTGGGGCGCAGCCGGGTCACCACCTGGTCGACCGTGGGCAGCGGCGCGTGCGGTTCGCCGCGCAGCCGGGGCTCGCACAGGGCGGCGAGGACCGCGAAGTACCGCTTGGAACGGTCGACGGAGAACGCGGGCGCGGTCGTCGCCCCGTCGAGGCCGTCGCCGCCGCGCAGATAGTCGTGGCGCGGCGCCCACACGTCCAGCGCCAGCAGATCGCCCGCGGCGGGCAGCACGATCCGCGAGAACTCGAAGGGGACCGGCGCCTCCAGCCGGCCCGGCCCGACCTTGATGTGCTCGCCGGCGCCCTCCGGGTTCTCCACGACGTACGTCTGGCGGCCGCTCAGGTTGCTCAGGGTCCAGAACGAGCCCTGGGCGGCGATCTCGCCCGCCCTGCGGGAGACGCCCTCGTGGGGGATCTCCAGATGGCAGGCGGCACTGCGTCCGAAGGTCAGCCGCTCGCCCGGCGCGAGCCGCAGTTGGTCAGATGGTTCCCGGTCCTCCGTGGTCGGCGGAGGTACCACGATGATGCTGTACACGGTCCGTCTCCCCGTCCCCGCGTGTCTATGAGCAAGGGTGGGCGACGCCGCGGGGCCGTGTCACGGCGTGACACGGCCCCGGGGAAAGGATGGCGAGAAGGCGTCGTAGCGCAACGCCTCCGATTGTGGTGAAGCGGTGCTCAGTTCGTGCGGATCACGATGGTCGAGCAGACCTTGTCGGCGAACGTCTGGCGCTTGGCGTCCCACGCCGGCCACAGCCAGCCGAGGTAGCAGGCGAAGCTGTCCAGGAAGTGCGCGAGCCGGCGCACGAACGCCATGCCGACGCCGAGCGGCTGCCCGTCGATCTCCCGCACCAGGCGGATGCCGAGGGCCTTCTTGCCGATGGTCTGGCCGGTGCGGCCCTCCATGACCAGCAGCCAGATGCCGACGCCGATGACGCCGAGCAGGCCGAGGATCGCGAGGATCCCGGTCTGGGCGCTCATGTCGACCAGGATCAGGACGTACGGGATCATGATGATCAGGCCGTCCACGAGGGTGCCGAGGAAGCGCTGGCCCCAGTTCGCGTACGGGGGCTGGCCGCCGTAGCCCGGCTGCTGCGGGTAGCCGTAGGCGGCGGCCGGCACCTGGGGGGCCTGGGGGTAGCCGCCCGGGGCCTGCGGGTAGCCGCCGGGTGCCTGCGGGTAGCCGTAGCCCGGCTGCTGCGGCGGGACGCCCTGCGGGGCCTGCTGCGGGTAGCCGTACGGCTGCTGCGGGGGCTGCTGCTGCGGGTAGCCGTAGCCCGGCTGGGGCTGCTGCGGCGGCTGGTTGGGATCCTGCGGCTTGTCGTAGGGGTTGTTGGGCGAGCCGAAACTCATGGCCAGATTCCTCCGTTGCACAACGTGGGGACGAAGCGGACTGCGCGGAGGAACGTCATGGATCGAGCGGTATGCCCCCGAACATCAACCGCCATACAGCGCCCTACATCGTTCTAGGAGAGACGAGTCGTTGTCCAGCCATCAGAGCCAGACGTTGTGCAAGTGCAACATCAGTGATCATGGCGGGGTAAAGGCGGACGAGCGGCGGGGGACCCGGATTGGAACCGGGGACGGGTCATCCGCGAGGATGGGGTCATGACCGCCCAGATTCTCGATGGCAAGGCCACCGCAGCCGCGATCAAGTCCGATCTGACCGCCCGCGTGGCGGCGCTGAAGGAGAAGGGCGTCACGCCCGGCCTCGGCACGATCCTCGTCGGGACCGACCCCGGCAGCCAGAAGTACGTCGCCGGCAAGCACCGCGACTGCGCGCAGGTCGGGATCGCCTCCATCCAGCGCGAGCTGCCGGAGACGGCGACGCAGGAGGAGATCGAGGCGGTGGTGCGGGAGTTGAACGAGGACCCCGCGTGCACGGGGTACATCGTCCAGCTGCCCCTCCCGAAGGGCATCGACGAGAACCGCATCCTGGAGCTGATGGATCCGGACAAGGACGCGGACGGGCTGCACCCGATGAACCTCGGGCGGCTGGTGCTGAACGAGCCGGCGCCGCTGCCGTGCACGCCCAACGGAGTGCTGACGCTGCTGCGCCGCTACGGCGTGGAGATCAAGGGCGCGGAGGTCGTGGTCGTCGGGCGCGGTGTGACGATCGGCCGTCCCATGCCCCTCCTGCTCACCCGGCGCAGCGAGAACGCCACGGTGACGCAGTGCCACACCGGTACGCGTGATCTGTCGGCGCATCTGAAGCGGGCCGACATCATCGTCGCGGCGGCGGGGTCGGCGCACCTGATCCGGGCCGAGGACGTGAAGCCGGGTGCCGCCGTCCTCGACGTCGGTGTCTCCCGGGGTGCCGACGGCAAGATCGTGGGCGACGTCCACCCCGACGTCGCCGAGGTCGCCGCCTGGATCTCCCCCAACCCCGGCGGCGTCGGCCCCATGACCCGGGCCCAGCTCCTCGTCAACGTGGTCGAGGCGGCGGAGCGCAGTGCCGGCTGATGCGGGTGACCCGGGGGACCGGGGCGCCGGGCGGCGGGCCGATGATCCGGGGCTTGAGGGGAAGCCCGGGCGGCCCGGCGGGCCGGAGGACTCCGGGAAACCGGGCGTGGGTGCACGGGCGGCCGAGGCGGGCGAGTCCCGACAGCGGACCGAGGCGTCGGGATCCCAGGCGCGGGACGGTGAGCGGCGGGGTGAGGCGGAGGCTGGGATGGCTGGTTCCGGACGGCGCGGCGAGGCCGATGTGCGGGACGCGGAGGTGACGGACGCCGGGCTGCGGGCCGGAACTGCCGCGGGGGGCGCCGAGGTGGCGGATTCGGTGCGGCAGGACGGGGTTGTCGCGCGGGGCGCCGAGGTGGCGGATTCGGTGCGGCAGGACGGGGTTGTCGCGCGGGGCGCCGAGGTGGCGGATCCGGTGCGGCAGGACGGGGTTGTCGCGCGGGGCGCCGAGGTGGCGGATTCTGGGCGGCAGGACGGGGTCGCCGCGCGGAATGAAGAGGTGACGGATTCCGGGCGGCTGAGCGGAGTTGTCGCGCGGGGCGCCGAGGCGACGGAGTCCGGGCAGCGGGGCTGCGACGTGGCCGATCCCGAGGCGCAGGCCGAAGTTGTCGTGCGGGATGCGATCAGTGCGCCCGATGCCGAGGGGCGGCCCCGGCGGGTGACCCGGCGGTTTCCGCTGTTCACCCGGGACACCGCGCGGCCCGAGGGCGGTGGCCGGGCCGCGCCCGGGGACGCGCCGGCGCCCGCGCGGCAGTGGCCGATCCTCGCCGTCATCGGGGCGGTCGGGCTGGGGCTGCTGCTCACCGCCCTCGACCAGTTCCGCTACGGCTGCCTGCTCATCGGCGTCGCCCTGGTCGTCGGCGCCGCCCTGCGCTGGCTGCTCCCCGACGTCGGCATGCTCGCCGTCCGCTCCCGCTTCACGGACATCGTCACGTACGGCCTGCTCGGCACCGCGATCATCCTGCTGGCGATGATGGTGCAGCCCAACCCCTGGCTGGAGATCCCGTTCCTCAAGGACACGCTGCACTTCACGGTCAGCAGCGGCAACTGACCCGGCGACGACCGGGCGCGGCGGCCCGTCCCCTCCCCCGAGCAGGGACGGACCGCCGACCCGATCCAAGTTCCCCGCCGTGAACGGGCTGTTCAAGACCTGTCCGCCCGCTGTGGCGCAGCGGTGACCGTTCCGGCACGGCGTGCGGGACTTGCCACACTCGCGCCCGGTTCAGGAACCGATCGGGACGGAGCGTCGTCCATCGCCTGGGAGCAGGTGACATGCCGTGGTGGAGGTGGGTGATGGGGGCCTGGCAGCCGCTGCCGGACGATCTGCCGTCGGAGGTACGGCACTTCGTGGAGCAGCTCAGGCAGCTCAAGGACCGCACGGGGCTCAGCCTCGTCGCCCTGGGCGCCCGCACCGCGTACAGCAAGTCCTCCTGGCACCGCTATCTCAACGCCGGCCAGCCACCGCCCCGCCAGGCCGTCGCCGCCCTGTGCCGGATCGCCGGCCTCGACGGCCCGGACGCCGAACGCTTCACCGTGCGCTGGGAACTGGCCGTCCAGGCCTGGCCCCGCCCCACGACACCACAGCCGCCCTCCGAGGGCGGTGAGGCGTACGAGGACGACCCCACGCTCCCCTGGTGGGACGAGCGCCCCGAGAAGAGGACACGCGCCCCGGATCTGAACCGCGTGCTGCTGTCCGCCGTACTCCTGCTCGTCCTCCTGTTGGTGGCCGGGGTCGCCGGTGCCGTGGCGTCCGGGTGAGCGGAAGTCTTCCGTGACGGGCGTTATTACCGGTGTGTTCCCCCTGTGACGATGTATTGACAAGTTCGCGCATTTGACACAGAAGTGTTCGACAGCGGGGCTAATGTGTCGAACTTGCCGATGCCCCCGTGCGCCCGTCCGCCGGGAACTGAGATCCTTGACGGGCGCATCCCCGTGGGCATGGGGAAAGCGGGGAACAGCCAGCAATACCGGGGGGAAAGAGGGGGAGCAATGCCTCGTTGGAGGGCCTTGCCCGACGAACTGGATCCGCAGATCAAGGAGTTCGCGAGCCAGCTCAGGCGGCTCGTGGATCGCAGCGGCCTGAGCGTCGCCGCGGTGGCCGACCGCACGGGCTACAGCAAGACGTCCTGGGAGCGGTATCTGGGCGGGCGGCTGCTCGCGCCCAAGGGCGCGATCGTCGCCCTCGCCGAGGTCACCGGCACCAATCCCATTCACCTGACCACGATGTGGGAGCTGGCCGAGCGGGCCTGGAGCCGGTCGGAGATGCGCCACGACATGACCATGGAGGCCATCCGGATCTCCCAGGCGCGGGCCGCGCTCGGGGAGTTCGGGGTGCCTCCCGCGAACGTCAAGAGCGGCAAGAGCGGCAAGGCGGCCCGCAAGGGCGGCAGCGCGACGGTGACACCGGGGGTGGCCGGGCCGGCGGGCGTGGCGCCGACGGTGCCGCCGCAGCCGACGTCCACGGAGGAGCGGGAGGCGGCGGGAACGCCGTCGGGGGGCGGTTCCTCGGGCGGTGGCCCGGTCGACGGTACGGCGGTCAGTGGGGCGCCGGCCAATGGTGCGCAGTCGGCCAACTCCTGGGGGCTGGCCGGGTATCAGGGACCCTCGCCGTCCGGCGGGCGGTCCGGGGGGACCGTGGTGCCGCGTCAGGGGGGCGCGGGTGTCGAGGCGGGTGTGGGTGCCGGGGCCGGGCCTGCGAACGGTGCCGTGGCCGACGGGCCCGGGTGGACGCCGGGCGCGCCGAATCCGTACGGCGAACCGCCGCGGGACGCCCGGCCGGGGGACGGTTCCGGCGGGGGCGGCGGCAAGCGGCGGCTGACGATGTTCCTCGCGGGGGTCATCGGGGTGCTCGTCGTGGTCGCCGCGGCGTTCTTCCTCACGGACGGCGGTGACGGGAAGAAGAAGGACGCGTCGGCGTCCGCGTCGCCGTCGGCCAGTACGTCCGTGGATCTGCCGGCCGGGGTGAAGTGCAGTGGGGCCGCGTGCACCGGGAAGGACGCCGAGGCGATGGGGTGCAGCGGGGACCTCGTGACCACGGCGAAGACGGCGACCGTCGGGACGGCCGTGGTGGAGGTGCGGTACAGCGAGACCTGCGGGGCGGCGTGGGGGCGCGTCACGCAGGGCGGGCAGGGGGACGCCGTCAAGGTCACCGCGGGGAAGGTGTCGGAGGACGGGAGCATCACCGATGCCGGGGACACGATCGCGTACACGCCGATGGTGGCGGTGAAGGACGCGGGGGAGGCGAAGGCCTGTGTGACGCTGGGTTCCGGGCAGGCTGGGTGCACGGACTAAGGGGGTGCCGGGTTCTGTGCTTGGTCGGCTGCGGGTTCGTTGTGGCTGGTCGCGCAGTTCCCCGCGCCCCTGGGTGGGTCATTGCTGGCCTGCGATAAAAAATTTGGGTTTCTTGGGGCATGGTCGCCTCTAACCCGGGCACGCGGAACCTACCCCCACGGGAGTCCGGAAACGGTACCCCCATACGGCGGCCGCCTTCGTCCCCCCTCTCCCGGACGGGCGGCCGCCTCTTTCTATGGTTTCGTGGGGGCTGTGGGGTGGGCCACATGGACCCGGACGTCCGGGATCCCGGATGCGCGATAGCCTGACCGGTGGATCTCTTGATGCCGAGAGATCGATCAAACGTCCGGGGCAGGGACGCCGCCCCACCGCCAGCTGTCATACGGAGAACGCCATGACCCGCACTCCCGTGAACGTCACCGTCACCGGCGCGGCCGGCCAGATCGGTTACGCCCTGCTCTTCCGCATCGCCTCCGGCCAGCTGCTCGGCGCGGACGTGCCGGTCAAGCTTCGCCTCCTGGAGATCACGCCCGCCCTGAAGGCCGCCGAGGGCACCGCGATGGAGCTCGACGACTGCGCCTTCCCGCTGCTGCAGGGCATCGACATCACGGACGACCCGAACGTCGCCTTCGACGGCACCAACGTCGGTCTGCTCGTCGGCGCCCGCCCCCGCACCAAGGGCATGGAGCGCGGTGACCTCCTGGAGGCCAACGGCGGCATCTTCAAGCCGCAGGGCAAGGCCATCAACGACAACGCCGCGGACGACGTCAAGATCCTGGTCGTCGGCAACCCGGCGAACACCAACGCGCTGATCGCCCAGGCCGCGGCCCCGGACGTACCGGCCGAGCGCTTCACCGCGATGACCCGCCTCGACCACAACCGCGCGCTGACGCAGCTCGCGAAGAAGACGGGCACCACGGTCGCCGACATCAAGCGGCTGACCATCTGGGGCAACCACTCCGCGACCCAGTACCCGGACATCTTCCACGCGACCGTCGCCGGCAAGAACGCGGCCGAGACCGTCAACGACGAGAAGTGGCTGGCCGAGGAGTTCATCCCGACCGTCGCCAAGCGCGGCGCGGCGATCATCGAGGCGCGCGGTGCCTCCTCGGCGGCCTCCGCCGCGAACGCCGCGATCGACCACGTGTACACCTGGGTCAACGGCACGGCGGACGGTGACTGGACCTCCATGGGCATCCCGTCGGACGGTTCCTACGGCGTTCCCGAGGGCCTCATCTCCTCCTTCCCGGTCACCACCAAGGACGGCGTCTACGAGATCGTCCAGGGCCTGGACGTCAACGAGTTCTCCCGCGCCCGTATCGACGCCTCCGTCAAGGAGCTGGAGGAGGAGCGCGAGGCGGTCCGCGCGCTCGGCCTCATCTGACGGTTCCGGGTTCTGTCACAGACTCGCACGGGCTCTGTTCCGGTTTCGGCCGGAACGGGGCCCGTGGCCGTTTTCCGCCCTACCGTCGGACCACCTGCTGCGTTTCGGGGGGTCATTGATGAGCGGCGGATGGCACGACCACAACGCCGGTTCCGATTCCGGAGCCGCACACGAACCAACCGAGGAGAGAGGCCACGCAGCCTGGACCTCGGGGGAGACGCACGGCAGCGGTGCGGGAGTGTCGGGCGGCGCTGGGGTGTCGGGCGGTGCCGGGGTGTCGGGCGGTGCCGGGGTGTCGGGCGGCGCGGGGGTGTCGGGCGGTGCCGGGGTGTCGGGCGGCGCGGGGGTGTCGGGCGGGCCTGGGGCAATGGGCTGTGCTGAGGTGTCGGGCGGGCCTGGGCCAATGGGCCGTGCTGGGGTGTCGGGTTGGCCTGGAGCGCTGGGCCGTGCGGGGACGCAGGGCGGAGCTTGGGCACCGGGCCCTGCCGGGGCACCGGGCCGTGCGGAAGTGCCGGGTCGTGCGGGGGCACCGGGCCGCACGGGGGCACCGGGCGGTACGGGGGCACCGGGCGGTACGGGTGTGCCGGGCGGTACGGGGGCACCGGGCCGTGCGGGGGTGCCAGGCAGTGCGGGGGTGCCGGGTGACGCCGGCGCGCCGCCCGCGTGGGCCTCGGCCGAGACCCAAGCCGCGCTGAACTCACCCTGGGCGTCCGGCGATACGACGCCTCCACCGCCGTGGGCCACCGCGGAGACGAGCACGAGCGCGGTGCTGCCGGAACCGGGGGGACGGTCGCCGTCCCCGGCGGGATCGCCGTGGGCCTCCGCCGGCTCGGTCACCCCGCCGCACGATTCCGGCGGTTCGCCGCACCCCTCGGTGTTCGCCCGGGGCGGCACGCCGCATCCCTCGACCTCGTCGCCGTATGCCGCCGACGGTTCGGCCCACAACCGGGCCAACTCCCCGTATATCTCGGGCGGTTCAGCCGGTCTCCCGGCTGCCTCTCCGTACGCCTCCGGCGGTTCAGCCGGGCTCTCGGCCAACTCGCCGTACGCCCCCGGTGGTTCAGCCGGGCTCTCGGTTCTCGTTGCCGTGTTGGTCGGTGTGGTGGTCGGGGTCGGGGTGTGGTTTCTCATTCGGGACTCCTCGGGTGGGCGCAGGGCCGGGGCTGGGCCCGTTGTCGGCGGGACGGTCACCGGTGCCGGGGCGGCGGGCAGCCGTACGGGAGCGTCGGTCGGCGCCAGCGCCAGTGCCGACGCCAGCGCGAGCGCCTCCGTCCCGCGTCCCACCGGGAGCGGTACCGCTCTCACCCCCTCGGCGCGGCCGAGTCAGGGCAGTTCGGGCTCCGGGTATCGCCGCACTCAGGACCCCGTCGGCTACGCGATCGACGTCCCGGTCGGCTGGACCCGTACCGAGAAGCAGGGGCAGCTCGCGCCGGTGGTGTCGTTCGACGCCCCCGAGGACGGTCGCCGTCTTCAGGTCTTCCGGCTTGCGGAGGAGACCCCGGCCGCGTCCCTCGACCTCGCCGAGAACGCCCCCGGCTACGGCTTCTCCGCCCAGCCCGGCTACCGCGTCCTCGACCGCACGTCCGGCACCAGCTGGGCCGAACTCGCCTACCGCTACGACGACCCCGACCTCGGCCCGCGCCAGGTGATCGACCACCGTTTCGAGGCCGCCGACGGCACGCTGTACGCGATCCGCTCCACCGGCCCGGAGTCCCTCGCCCCGACCCTGCTCCGCACCCCGCTCACCAGGGCCCTGATGTCCTTCTGCCCGACCGGCACGGAGTGCGCCTGACCGGCGGAGCCACCAGAGGAGCCATAAGGGGAGCCGTAAGAGGAGTCATAAGCGGCCTCTACTCCAGCCCCCTCTTCCCCGGTGCCCAGAACGGCTTCGTGAGCACCGACCTCCGGTCCCACCCCAGCTCCCGTACCAGTACCTGCCGTACGGACTGAACGGTCCGCGCCTCACCGGCGACGTACGCGATCCCGCCCGGCTCGGGGGCGAGCTTCCGTATCTCGTCCGGGAGCGAACCGCCGCCCCTGGTCAGCCAGTCGAGCCGGTCCGCGTGTCGCAGCGGGAGCCGGTCCGCGGCCGACTCCGTCTCCACGCACCCGGTGATCCGCGCCTGGTCGGGCAGCGCCTCCAGCATCGCCCCGAAGGCGACCGACGCCGTCTCCTCCCCGACGAAGACATGGTGCGCGGCGTCGGCGCGGAGCGTGAACGTGCCCTCGGGCCTGCGCAGTCGCACCTGCTCGCCGACCTGCACACTCCGCCCCCACACGGCCCCCGGCCCGCCCTCGGAGTGGTCCAGCACGCACAACTCGACGGCGCCGGAGGGGTCGTAGCGCCATAGGGAGTACGTCCGCAGGGTCAGCCCAGAGACCAGGACCCGCACCTGCTGCCCCGGCCGGACGTCGAGTCCGGCCAGCTGCTCGCTCTCGACGCGCAGTCGGCGCATCCGGGCGGTGATCGGCTCGGCGAGCGTCACCGTGCTCCGGAGGGTGACCAGGTCGAGGACGGGGTTCAGGAGAGCGGCGGGCATGGACGGCTCCTCGGGAAGGGGCGAGTGCGCCAAGGGACGAGTGCGCTTGAAACGCGATACTACGCGTTCTCCGTCAAACGCGATAGTGCTCGATCGAGTGAAGCTCCGGCGTCAACTCGGGCGCGGCAGAGGCTTCTCGAACCAGAAATCGCCGTAGACGTGGTCGACGTACGGCTCGATCTCCCGATAGCCGCACGCGCGGTACATCGCCTGCGCCTCGGTGAGCGACGCGTGCGTGTCCAGGCGCAGGACCTCGAAGCGGCGTACGACGGCCTCGGCCTCCAGGGTGTCGAGGAGCCGCCGGGCGAGGCCGAGGCGGCGGGCGTCGGGGTGCACCCAGACGTGCTTGAGCTCGCCGACGCGCGGCTCCAGGCGCCGCAGCGCCCCGCAGCCGACCGGCCGGTCCTCCTCGTACGCGACGAAGAACGCGCCGGCCTCCCCGGAGACCTCCGCGGGCCCCACGAGGTCGGACCTGTCGAAGCCCTCGGGGAAGCGGGCGTCGATGTCGGCGGCGTAGGCGTCGAGGCAGGCGCGGGCGTCCGGATGGGCGCCGTCGACCTTCGTGACGGTGATGGCGGCCAGGCGGAGCAGGCGGCGGGCGGTGCCCATGGCCTCGGTGAGTCGGTCGCGCTGGGCGGCGGTGAGGCCGTCGAGGAGGCCGGCGGCGAGGGCGTCGGCGCGTCTGTTCTGCTCGGCGACCTCGGTGCGGCCGGTCGGGGTCGGTTCGATCATGCGCAGCCGGTTGTCCCGCGGGTGTACGCGGAGCCGGACCATGCCCTGCGCCTCCAGTGCCCTGGCCATCCGGCTCAGATACCCGGCGTCCAGCCCGAGCCGCCCCCTGAGCTCGCGCAACGAGACGCCGTCGCCGATCTCGAACAGCAGCCGTGCCTCGCCGAGGGGCCGGTCCTGGCCGAGGTAGTGATCGTCGAGGGCTCCGATGCGGCGCGTGAAGTAACGGTTGAACCGGCGGAACTCCGCCACCTGCTCACTCGACACTGGCTCCATACTTCTTTGACTTTAGTCAAAGGATTTGGTGGCTGTCCACAGATTCCGGTTTCCCCGCGACGTGCGGCGCTCTATGCTGATGGTTTGTCAACATCACCGTGAGTCACGGGGTTTGCACGCATCGGGGGATACGCGTGAGTACTGCTTTTCCGCCGCCACCGCACGCCAGCGAGGCGACTCGGCTACTGTGTGCCGGCACCTATCTGGATTCCGCTTACCGCGACAAGGTCATCGAGGAACTCCACCTCAACGAACAGCGGATCGTGGCCCCTTCGCTCGGTCTGGACGCGGCCCGGGTGCTCGCGCACGCCCTGCGGGCCCGCCGCCAGGAGCTGATGTGGGCCGCGGCGATCCTCGGGCTGTGGGCGGTCGGGACGATTCTGAGCGGCGGCATCCTGCTGCTCTTCCTGCTGGTCAGCGTGCAGCTCGCGATCGCCGGCTGGGTCAGGGGCCGCGGCGAACAGCCCGTCTACCGGCGGTTCTTCGCCTTCTGCCTGCGCTGGTGGGCCCGCTACTGCTTCGCTTCCCTCCTGGTCCTGCTGCTGATCGCGGCCTTCGGTGGCGCGAGTTCCGACTCCTCGGACTCCTACGGCTCCTACGGTTCGTCGTACGGCTCCTCGGACTCGCTGAACGCCGACGACGTGTTCGTCCCCGACTTCTCCCTCGGCGACCTGATCGCCGTATGGCAGGGGTGGTTCGGGCTCGCCGTCCTCGCGCTCATCGCCTGGTGCGCCTACGCCCAGCGCAACCAGCTCAGCCGCGCCCTCGCCGCCGAACTCTCCCCGCAGCGCTTCCCGGAGGTCCGCCGCGACCCCGCCGAGCTGGACCAGAACGCCCGCTCCCAGCGGCTCAAGCAGCGCATCCGGATCGAGCAGCACGCGCCCCTGGTCATGTACCACGAGGCGCGGCCGTTCTGCGGGGCCGGAGCCGCGTACGACACCTGGGTGCTGGCGGTCGAACTGCGGCCGGACGAGACGAAGGTGCAGCAGCCGCTCAACAACCGCGCGGTGCTGGAGCGGATCCGGCCGCTGCTCGAACAGCTGCGGCTGCCCTCGGAGTTCGCCGGGCACACCGTCCGCGACCGGCTGCGGCGGCTGGAGATCGACGAGTGCGTGTTCCTGCCGGCCGAGGGACTGCTCCGCCGCGACCAGGCGCCCTACGACCCCCAGGTGTTCGAGGAGCACCGGGCGCGGGCGGTCGAGGAGGGCGCCGAGAAGCGGCGGCACTTCCTGCGGGTCCGCGTCGGCGGCTGGGAGGAGGAGCTGGTCGTCACGGTCTTCGTGCGCGTCCACACCCAGGGCCGCATGCTCATGCTGGAGATCGCCCCGCATGTACTGACCCCGGTTCGCCCGGACTTCAAGGACGCCGACCGTGCGGCCCACCGGTTCCGCAACGACAGTGCGGTGAGCAAGGCGCTCGGCGCGCTCGTGCTGGTGCCGGGTTCGGCGGGGCGGTCGCTGGCGCAGCTCGGCAGGGGGCTGCTGCATGTCTGGCGGCTGCTGACCGGCGGGTACGCCGGGGCGCTGCCGGACGGTCCGGCCCTGTCCGTACGGGAGTTGGGCTCGGCCGCCGAGGGGTCCCTCTTCCAGGAGATGGACGTCGACCGCTATCTGCGCAGCATCCAGGACCGGATCGCGCGGGGCGTGGTGACCGCGCTGTCCGAATCCGGTTACCTCACCGGTGAGTTCGTGCAGAAGATCGTGAACATCAGCAGTGGTGCGATGCATGTCGAGGGCGGCGTGCACGACAGCACCTTCGCGGTGGGCGGACACGCCTCCGCGTTCTCCACCTCGCGGAAGGGATCCGGTGGCGATGGCAACGGATGAGCCGAGCGTCAACATCAGCGGTGGTGTCCACGGCAGCACCTTCGCCATCGGCAGCCACGCGCATGCCGAGAGCCACCACGGCGTGGGCGCCTCCGGTCGGGACGCGGCCACGGAGGAACTCCTCGCGGCGGTACGGGAGTTGCGCGCCGACCTCACGCGCGTGCGTGCCACCGACCGGACCGCCGAACTGGACACGGCCCTCGCCGAGACGGAGGAGGAGATCGTGACCACGGGCCAGGCGACCCCGACCCGCCGCGAACGGCTCCGCCAACTCCTCGACGACTCCCAGGCGTTGGTCGGCCTGATCGCCTCGGCGGGTGCGGTGGCCGGGCTGCTGGGGATGTAGCCGGGTGATGGGTCGGACTGCGGCCGAGAGGGGTGGCATGAGCGGGGGGATGCGGACGTCCGAGGGGGCGGGGCGCCGGGCGGGCCGGGTGGTGCGGTGCGGTGGGTGGGGAGGGGTGCGGTGAGCGGGGGAGTGCGGTGCGGTGGGTGGGGAGGGGTGCGGTGAGCGGGGGAGTGCGGTGCGGAGGGTGGGGAGCGGTGCGATGAGCAAGGGAGCGCGGTACTGGAACGAGGAGACCCAGCGGTGGGAGGAGGGCGACGGGGGCGGCGGTACGGTGCCGGCCCCGCCGCCGGCTTCGCCGAGTGGGGTGCCGGTGTGGCCGCCGGCCGGGGGGAGCGGTGCGCCTCCGGCGGGCGGGACGGCTCCGCCGGTGTGGCCGCCTGCCGCGGGGTCCGGCGTGGCGCCGGATGCCGGGGGCGGTGCGGGCGCCGAAGGCGGGGTGGCGCCGGATGCCGGGGGCTCGGGAGGCGTGCAGTCGGGGGCCGAGGTCGGTGAGTCGGCTGGGGCGTCCCCGGCGGGTGCGTCCGCGGGTGCGCCGGGTGCGCCTGCGGGATCGCCGGGTGTGTCCTCGGGATCGTCAGGCGTGTCCTCGGGTACGCCGGGTGTGTCCTCGGGATCGTCAGGCGTGTCCTCGGGTACGCCGGGTGTGTCCTCGGGATCGTCAGGCGTGTCCTCGGGTACACCGGGTGTGCCCGCGGGATCGTCACGCGTCTCCGATGGGTCGCCAAGCGTGTCCTCGGGCCCACCCCCGCTGCCCCCGCCCCCACCCCCTCCCATCGGCTGGCCCGGTTCCGGTAACGGCAGTGCCTGGCACGGGCCCGGGGTCGTCCATGATCCCGATGCCGGGTGGTCGGTGAGTGAGCAGGTCGGTGGGGGTGGAGCCATGCACTGGCCGTCCGCCGACGTCGGACTTCGGGCCTGCGGCCGCCCCCGCGGCCGCCCCCGCTCCCGGCCGCCGACCCATGAACCGCCGGCTCGTCCTGTCCGT
Source organism: Streptomyces sp. NPDC047072 (assembly GCF_040643855.1). Lineage (NCBI taxonomy): Bacteria > Bacillati > Actinomycetota > Actinomycetes > Kitasatosporales > Streptomycetaceae > Streptomyces > Streptomyces sp. NPDC047072. The sequence goes on from NZ_JBEYVC010000096.1 coordinate 27,335, forward strand.
GCTCGTCGGAGCCGCGGCCGTTGCCGTCGCCGCGACCCTCGTGCTGACGCTGGTCGTCGGCGGGGGAGACGAGGACGACCGGTCGGCCGCCACGAGCCCCTCCCCGGAGGCGTCCTTCTCGCAGCAGAGCGACCCGTACGCGTCACAGGAACCGTCGTACACCGAAGACCCCTCGCCCACCGAAGAGCCCTCCCTGCCCGCCGGGTACGAGCTGTACGAGGACGAGGAGGGCTTCCGGATCGCGATCCCCGCGGGCTGGGCGCGCACCTCCGTCGACTCCCAGTACGGCATGGCGATCGTCAACTACCGCAGCGCGGACGGCGAACGCCGGTTGCAGGTGTACCAGGTGGCGGAGGAGTCCCCCGCGGCCTCCTTCGAGCTGTACCTCTCCGACGACACCCCGAAGGCCCCCGGCTTCCAGGAGCTGGACCTGCAGACCCTGGACGACGGCGAGTTCACCGGCTCCCGGCTGGAGTACCTCGCCGACTCCATCAAGGGCGAGCCCGACGTCGGCACCTGGCACGTCTACGACGAGCGCTTCGTCGCCGAGGACGGCAACATCTACGCGATCGCCGCGTACGGCCCGGACGCGGACGGCCGCGACGACGAACTGGAGCTGCTGGACACCGCGTTGCAGGGCTTCTGCCCGCCGTACGCCTGCGATCCCGCGTCCGTGGACTGAACGGACCAGGTGGGCCGGAAGGTCACACCGAGCCCAACTCGTCCTGGAGCTTCCCGACGTCCACGCTGTCCTTCGCCGACGGCGTCTTCGACGGCACCGGCTCGCCGTAACCCGAGAAGTCCAGCGTGACGTCGGTCCCGCCGCCCTTCTGCGTGGCCCGCACCAACCGGTGCGGGGTGTCCGAAGTGACGTACAGGACCGCCCGTTTGCCGTCCTCCGTGCCCTTCAGCGGGACCACCTTCGTGCCGTCGACCGTCGTCTGCGCCCCCTTTGTCAGCGCGCCGCCGTCCGAGGAGTCGGAGTCGATCTCCTTCTGGAACGCGGTGAGATCGCAGGTGTCGGCCATGCCCTTGAGCAGGGCGTCGCGCGTGGAGCCGTGGATGTAGCGGTCCTTGAACAGCTCGGCCACCGCGTCGCCCTGTCCGCCCGGCACCTGCGCCTTCCAGAACGCCGTGTCCGGTTTCATCCACACCTCGTCGCCCTGTTTGACGATCTCGACGCTGCCGCCGTCCGCGCCCATCCGCATCGAGCCGACGCAGTCGCCGTGCCGGTCGAGGGTCAGGTCCATCGAGGCCGGCTGCGTGCCGCTGGTCCGGGTGCTCGCGCTGCGGTCGGTGAGCTTCAGATGGACGGACCTCGCGTCGAGGAGGTTGTCCTTCGCCTGGTCGGCGAGTTCCCGCGCGCTCGGATCGTCGGCCCGGGCGGCCGAGGCGAGGGCCGGCGAGACCACGAGGGCCGCGCTTGCCGCCGTACAGACCAGCGCTCTCCTGATCATGGCGTCACCTCCACGATGAGCACATCCAGGGTACTTTCGACCGTATTTGACCGCATTTTCAGTGACGCACCGCACTTTCGGCCATCGATTGCGCATGCAATCGCGGGCCGGGGGCAGGCGGTCACGGTCCCGGTGAGTGACATCCGTGTGACACAGGGGCACTGAACAGGAACGGAAGGCAACACCGATCATGGCCGGACAGCAGGCGCGGCAGGAGCCGCAGACCATCCACGCGGGCGGCGAGTGGCGCGAAGCCGTCTCCGGGGCCACCCGAGACATCCTCGACCCCGCGGACGCCACGCCGTTCGCCGTGGTCGCGGAGGGCGACGAGAAGGACACAGACCTGGCGGTCGCCGCCGCTCGGCAGGCCTTCGACACCGGCGCGTGGCCGGGCACGCCCGCCGCCGAACGTGCCGCACTGCTGCGCCGCGTCGCCGATCTCCTCGTACGCGACCGCGAAGAGCTGGGCCTGCTGGAGAGCCGGGACGCGGGCAAGACCGTGGAGGAGGGCCGGGTCGACATCGACTGCGTGGCCGACGCCTTCCGCTACTTCGCCGACCTCGTCGCCGCCGAGGCGCCCGGCCGGGTCGTCGACGCGGGCTCGCCCGACATCCACAGCGTCGTGGTCCACGAGCCGGTCGGCGTCTGCGCGCTGATCACCCCCTGGAACTACCCGCTCCTCCAGGCCAGTTGGAAGATCGCCCCGGCGCTCGCGGCCGGCAACACCTTCGTGGTCAAGCCCAGCGAGATCACCCCGATGACGACGATCGCCCTGATCGAGCTGCTCGTCGAGGCCGGACTGCCGTCGGGCGTCGCCAACATCGTGACCGGGCCCGGCGGTTCGGTCGGCGCCCGGCTCGCCGAGCACCCCGACGTCGACCTGGTCTCCTTCACCGGCGGTCTGGTCAGCGGCACCAAGGTCGCCCAGGCCGCCGCGCCCTCCGTCAAGAAGGTCGCCCTCGAACTCGGCGGCAAGAACCCCAACGTGGTCTTCGCCGACGCCTGCGCCACGGAAGAGGGCTTCGACACCGCCGTGGACCAGGCCCTCAACGCGGCCTTCATCCACAGCGGCCAGGTCTGCTCGGCGGGCGCCCGGCTCATCGTCGAGGAGTCCGTCCGGGACCGCTTCGTCGCCGAACTCGCCCGCCGCGCCGAGCGGATCCGCCTCGGCCGCGGCACCGCGCCCGGCGTCGAGTGCGGGCCGCTGGTCTCCGAGCAGCAGCGCGCGAAGGTCGAGTCGTACGTCGCCTCGGCGCTCGCGGAGGGCGCGGTGCTCAAGTCCGGCGGCCGCCGCCCCGAACCGTCCGCCGACCGCCCCGCCGAGGGCTACTTCTACGAGCCGACCGTCCTCGACCGCTGCCACCGCGAGATGCGGGTCGTCCGCGAGGAGGTCTTCGGCCCGGTCCTCACGGTCGAGACCTTCCGCACGGAGGACGAGGCGGTCTTCCTGGCCAACGACACGGAGTACGGCCTCGCGGGCGGCGTCTGGACCACGGACGCGGGCCGCGCCCGCCGCGTCGCCGCCCGCCTCCGCCACGGCACGATCTGGATCAACGACTTCCACCCCTACCTCCCGCAGGCGGAGTGGGGCGGCTTCGGCAAGAGCGGAGTCGGCCGCGAGCTGGGCCCCAGCGGGCTCGCCGAGTACCGCGAGACGAAGCACGTCTACCAGAACCTGGCGCCGAAGCCGGTGCGCTGGTTCGCGGGCTGACCCTCCCCCGGTCCCTCCGTATCTCCTCCCCATGACTTTCCTGGAGTACCTCCATGTCCGAGCATGAATACGACTACGTCGTCATCGGCGGCGGCACCGCAGGCTCCGTCATCGCCTCCCGCCTCACCGAGAACCCCGACACCACGGTCGCCGTAATAGAGGGCGGCCCCACGGACGTCGGCAGAGACGACGTCCTCACCCTCCGCCGCTGGATGGGCCTCCTCGGCGGCGAACTCGACTACGACTACCCCACCACCGAACAGCCGCGCGGCAACTCCCACATCCGCCACAGCCGCGCCCGCGTCCTCGGCGGCTGCTCCTCCCACAACACGCTCATCGCCTTCAAGCCGCTCCCCTCCGACTGGGACGAGTGGGAGCAGGCGGGGGCCAAGGGCTGGGGCGCGGTGCCGATGGAGGCGTACTTCGCCCGGCTGAAGAACAACATCGTCCCGGTCGACGAGAAGGACCGGAACGCCGTTGCCCGCGACTTCGTCGACGCGGCCCAGAAGGCACTGCAGGTCCCGCGCGTCGAGGGCTTCAACAAGAAGCCGTTCGACGAGGGCGTCGGCTTCTTCGACCTCGCCTACCACCCCGAGAACAACAAGCGCTCCAGCGCCTCGGTGGCGTATCTGCACCCGGTGATGGACGAGCGCCCCAACCTCCGTATCCTCCTGGAGACTTGGGCCTACAAGCTGGAGCTGGACGGCACGCGTGCGACGGGCGTGCACGTCCGCGACGCGGACGAGGAGTTCGTCGTACGGGCCCGTCGCGAGGTGATCCTCTGCGCGGGCGCCGTCGACTCGCCCCGTCTGCTGCTGCACTCCGGGATCGGCCCCCGCCAGGACCTCGAAGCGCTCGGCATCCCGGTCGTCCACGATCTGCCGGGCGTCGGCGAGAACCTCCTCGACCACCCCGAGTCGGTGATCGTCTGGGAGACGGACGGCCCGATCCCCGACAACTCCGCCATGGACTCCGACGCGGGCCTGTTCGTACGCCGCGACCCCCAACACCCGGGCCCGGACCTGATGTTCCACTTCTACCAGGTGCCGTTCACGGACAACCCGGAGCGCCTCGGCTACGAACGCCCGCCGCACGGCGTCTCGATGACCCCGAACATCCCCAAGCCGAAGAGCCGCGGCCGGCTGTACCTCAAGAGCGCGGACCCCGCCGAGAAGCCCGCCCTGGACTTCCGGTACTTCACCGACGAGGACGACTACGACGGCCGCACCCTCGTCGACGGCATCCGCCTCGCCCGTGAGATCGCGAAGACCGAACCGCTGGCCGGCTGGCTCAAGCGCGAGGTGGCGCCCGGCCCGCACCTCACGGGCGACGAGGAGCTGAGCGAGTACGCGCGCAAGGTCGCGCACACCGTGTACCACCCGGCGGGCACCTGCCGTATGGGCGCCGCCGACGACGAACTGGCCGTCGTCGACCCCGAGTTGCGCATCCGCGGCCTGGAGGGCATCCGGATCGCCGACGCGTCGGTGTTCCCGACCATGACCGCCGTGAACCCGATGATCGGGGTGCTCATGGTCGGTGAGAAGGCCGTCGACCTGATCGGAAGTGATGCCTGATGAGTACGCCCGTCTTCGCTGTGGACAACTTGTGGAAGGTCTTCGGCCCCAAGGCCGAGCAGATACCCGACGATCCCGACCTGACCGCCCTCGACCCCGCCGAACTCCGCTCCCGCACCGGCTGCACGGCCGCCGTCCGGGACGTCAGCTTCGATGTCCGCAAGGGCGAGGTCTTCGTCGTCATGGGCCTGTCCGGCTCCGGCAAGTCCACCCTGGTCCGCTGTCTGACCCGCCTCATCGAGCCGACGTCCGGCACGATCGTCATCGACGGCGAGGACGTCCGCGCCATGGACAAGTCCCGCCTGCGCGAACTGCGCCGCCACCGCGCCGCGATGGTCTTCCAGCACTTCGGCCTGCTCCCGCACCGCACGGTCCTCGACAACGTGGCGTACGGCCTGGAGGTCCAGGGCGTCGGCAAGGCCGAGCGCCGCGCACGGGCCGCCGAGGTCGTCGCGAAGGTCGGCCTGGAGGGCATGGAACAGCGCAAGCCCGCCCAGCTCTCCGGCGGCCAGCAGCAACGCGTGGGCCTCGCAAGGGCGTTGGCGGTCGACCCCGAAGTCCTGCTGTTCGACGAGCCGTTCAGCGCACTCGACCCGCTGATCCGCCGGGACATGCAGGAGGAGGTCGTCCGGCTGCACCGCGAGGAGGGCCGCACGATGGTCTTCATCACCCATGACCTCAACGAGGCGTTGAAGCTCGGCGACCGCATCGCGCTGATGCGCGACGGCAGGGTCGTCCAGCTGGGCACCCCCGAGGAGATCGTCGGCAGCCCCGCCGACGCCTACGTCCGCGAGTTCGTCCGGGACGTGCCCCGCGAACAGGTCATGACGGTCCGTACGGCCATGCGGCCGGGCGGCTGCGGCAGCCCCGACCACCCGGGCGCCCTCGCCCCCGACGCGGTGGTCGCCGACGCCATCAAGAAGGTCGCCGACACCGGCCGCGCCGCCTGTGTCGTCGAGAACGGCCGCTGTCTCGGCGTCGTCGACCACGAGCGTCTCATCGACGTCGTGGCCGGAACGGAGCTGCGCAAGGAGGTCGTCTGATGGCCACCGTCACCACCTCCGCCCCGCGAGTGCTCCCCACCGGCCTGCTCAAACACCGCGCGGTCCACAAACTCCTGCTCATCGCGCTGGCCGCCGCGGTCCTCGTCCCGCTCGCCAACGCGCAGTGGGCGAGCGGCAGTTGGCCCGACGCGCTCACCGTCGACCTCTCCCAGCCGCTGACCCACGTCAGCGACTGGATCATCGACAACCGCGACAGCCACCCGCTGTTCCTCTACGGCTTCGGCTACGTCAGCGAGGCCGTCGTCCTCGCCGTACGCGCCGTCTATCTCGTGCTCCTCGGCCTGGGCTGGGCCGGTGTCACGGCCCTCGGCGCCTTCGTGGCCTGGCGGGTCGCCGGGGTCCGGCTCGCCGCCGGCACGGCCGCCGCCTTCCTCGCCTGCGGACTGCTCGGCATGTGGGTGCCGACCATGCAGACCCTCGCGCTGATGGTCGTGGCCGTGCTCACGTCGGTCGTCGTCGGCGCCCTGCTGGGCCTCGCCGCGGGCCTGTCGGACCGTATGGACAAGGCGCTGCGCCCGGTCCTGGACACCATGCAGGTGCTCCCGGCCTTCGCCTACCTCCTCCCGGTGGTCCTGGTCTTCGGCATCGGCGTCCCCGCGGCCGTCCTCGCCACCGTCGTCTACGCGGCCCCGCCCATGGCCCGGCTCACCTCGCTCGGCCTGCGCAGCGCCGACAAGGGGGTCCTGGAGGCGGCCGAGTCGCTCGGCACCACCGCCCGCCAGCGGCTGCTGACCGCGCGCATCCCGCTGGCCCGCAAGGAACTCCTGCTCGGCCTCAACCAGACGATCATGATGGCGCTGTCGATGGCGGTCATCGCCTCGGTGATCGGCGCCGGCGGCCTCGGTGACCGCGTCTACCAGGCCCTGGCCTCGGTCGACGTGGGTGCGGCCCTGGAGGCCGGCATCCCGATCGTGCTCCTCGCGGTCGTCCTGGACCGCATCACGGGGGCGGCGGGCGACGGGCACCTGGAGACGCGGCGCGGGGGATGGCCGTACGCGCTGGGGATTGCCGTGGCGATCGCTGTCATAGGGCGGCTTTTGGGCCGGCTCGACTGGCCCGACCCCTGGACCGTGAACCTCGCCGAGCCGGTCAACCGGGCCGTCGACTGGATGACCGCCCACCTCTACTCCGGGGTCCCCGTCGTCGGCGGTACGGCCGACTGGGCGGCGCACTTCACCACCTGGGTCCTCGACCCGGTCCGCGACGGCCTCCAGTGGCTGCCCTGGTGGTCCGTGCTGCTCGTCGTCGCCACCCTGGCCTGGCTGATCGGCACCTGGCGCACCGCGCTCACCGCGGTCCTCGCCATGGCCGCGATCGGCGTCCTCGGCGTGTGGACACCGGCGCTGGACACGCTCTCCCAGGTCCTCGCGGCCGTCGCCGTCACCCTCGTCCTGGGCTTCGCGACCGGCATCGCGGCGGCCCGCAGCGACCGCGTCGAGCGGCTGCTGCGACCCGTGCTCGACGTCTTCCAGACGATGCCGCAGTTCGTGTACCTGATCCCGGTCGTCGCGCTGTTCGGCGTGGGCCGCGCGCCCGCCGCCGCGGCGGCCGTCGTCTACGCGCTGCCCGCCGTCGTCCGCATCACCACACAGGGCCTACGACAGGTCGACCCGGCGGCGATGGAGTCGTCCCGCTCGCTCGGCGCGACCAGCCTGCAGCAGCTGCGCCAGGTCCAACTCCCGCTCGCCCGGCCCGCGTTGCTGCTCGCCGTCAACCAGGGCGTGGTCCTCGTCCTCGCCGTCGTCGTCATCGGCGGCTTGGTCGGCGGTGGCGCGCTCGGCTACGACACCGTCTTCGGCCTGGCCCAGGGCGACCTGGCGACCGGGCTGGTCGCCGGTGCCGCGATCGTCTGCCTCGGCCTGATGCTCGACCGGGTGACGCAGCCGACGGAACGCCGTACGAAGAAGGGAGCGTGACATGCGCGTACGTACTTTTGCCGTGGCCGGGTCCCTGTTGCTGCTCACCGGGTGCGGTGCCGCCGACATGACCAAGCAGGCCTCGCCGTTCGCCAACGCGCAGGGGTCCAAGACGGTGACCCTGTCCGTCCAGTCCTGGGTCGGCGCGCAGGCCAACGTGGCTGTCGCGCAGTACCTGTTGGAGCACGAACTCGGCTACCGCGTCGACACCGTGCAGGTCGACGAGGTGCCCGCGTGGGACGCGCTCAGCCAGGGCCGGGTGGACGCGATCCTGGAGGACTGGGGCCACCCCGACCAGGAACAGCGGTACGTCAAGGACAAGAAGACCATCACGCCGGGCGGCGGACTCGGGGTGACCGGGCACATCGGCTGGTACGTCCCGACGTACTTCGCGAAGCAGCACCCGGACGTGACGGACTGGAAGAACCTGAACAAGTACGCGTCCGCTTTCAAGACCGCGGAGAGCGGCGGCAAGGGGCAGTTGATGGACGGCTCGCCGTCCTACGTCACCAACGACAAGGCGCTGGTGGCCAATCTGAAGCTGGACTACCAGGTCGTCTTCGCCGGTTCGGAGGCCGCGCAGATCACCCAGATGCGGCAGTTCGCCAAGGAGAAGAAGCCCTTCCTGACCTACTGGTACGCCCCCCAGTGGCTCTTCGAGAAGGTCCCGATGACCGAGGTCAAGCTGCCCGCCTACAAGGAGGGTTGCGACGCGGACCCGGCGAAGGTCGCCTGCGGCTATCCGCACACCCCGCTCCAGAAGTACCTCAACACGGACTTCGCCAAGAGCGGCGGCAAGGCGGCCGCCTTCCTGAAGAAGTTCAAGTGGACGACCGAGGACCAGAACGAGGTCTCCCTGATGATCGCCGACCAGAAGATGACGCCGGAGGACGCGGCGAAGAAGTGGGTGGACGGCCACGCGTCGACTTGGAAGGCGTGGCTGTCCTGATCACTTCGGCAAGTGCGCGGCCATCCCCTGGAGTGCCAGCGCAGCCCAGCGCTGGAGGCCGGGCCCGAACGTGACGCGAGTGGCCCCGAGTTCACCCAGTTCGGTGGGCGAGGGGCCCTTGCCGTCCAGGCGGCCCATCACGTTGATCGGCCCTTGGACGCCGGAGCGCAGCAGCGGCAGTACGTCGGCCGGGGCGTGGATCGGATAGACGCAGTCGGCGCCCGCGGCGACGTACAACCCGGCCCGCTCGACGGCTGGTTCGGGATCGCCGTCGCCGTAGGCGAACGTGTCCACGCGGGCGTTGACGAACAGCGCGTCGCCCGCCGCGTGCCGCACCTCGGCGAGCCACTCGGCGTGCTCGTGCGGGTCCTTGAGGACACCCCGGTGGGAATCCTCCAGGTTGCAGCCCACGGCGCCTGCCCCGAGGAGCCGCTCCACCAACTCCTTGGCGGGCAGCCCGTATCCGTCCTCGACGTCCGCCGACACCGGTACGTCGACGGCCCGGGCGATGCGCGCGACCGCAGCGAACATCTCGTCGGCCGGGGTCTGTCCGTCCCGGTACCCGAGCGAGGCGGCGATCCCGGCACTGGGCGTGGCGAGCGCCGGGAACCCGGCCGCGACGAGCACTTCGGCGCTTGCCGCGTCCCAGGGGCCCGGCAGTACGAGCGGGTCATCCGGGGCGGTGCGGCGGTGCAGGGCGCGGAAGGCCTCGACTTTGCTCACCACGCCGTGCCTCCCGGCGGGATCCGGCGGCTGACCATCACCCGGTTCCAGTTGTTGATGGCGACGATCAGGGCGATGAGGTGGGCGAGTTCGGCCTCTGGGAAGTGCTTGGCGGCCTGCTCGTACACCTCGTCCGGCACGGTGAGCGCGGTGACCGCCTCCGTCAGCGCGAGTGCCGCCCGCTCCCGTTCGTCGTAGACGCCCGCCGCCTCCTCCCAGGCGGCCAGCAGGTCCAACTGCCGTTCGCTCAGGCCGTGTTCGCGTGCGATCCCGAGGTGCATGTCGAGGCAGAAGGCGCAGTGGTTGAGCTGGGAGGCGCGGATCACGACGAGTTCGGCGAGGGCCGGATCGCCGAGCCCCCTCTTGGCGGCCGCGCTGAGGGCGGACATGGCCTGCCCGACCTCACGGTCCAGCATCGTCGTACGGCTGGCTGTCGCACCACTCAGGCTCACGCGTGCTGCCCCGGCTCGTAGTGCCCCGGCACCAGACGGCAGGTCACGCCGAAGCGGTTCCACGCGTTGATCACCGTGATCGCGGCGATCAGCTGGGCCAGTTCGGCCTCCTCGAACCGCTTGGCGGCCTTCTCGTACACCGCGTCCGGCACGAACCCGTCCGTCAGGACGGTCACCGCCTCGGTCAGCGCCAGCGCCGCCAGCTCCCGCTCGGTGTAGAAGTGCTCCGACTCCTCCCACGCGCTGAGCTGCACGATCCGCTCCACGCTCTCCCCGGCGGCGAGCGCGTCCTTGCTGTGCATGTCGACGCAGAGCGCGCAGTGGTTGATCTGCGAGGCGCGGATCTTCACCAGCTCCAGGAGCTTCGGATCGAGGCCCTTCCGGGCGGCCGTGTCGAGCCGGAGCATCGCCTTGAAGACGTCGGGAGTCAGCTCGGACCAGTTGAGTCGGGGGGTGTGTTCGGGTGCGTACCGCTCTGCGGTCATGTCCTCTGTGGTCATGCCTTCGACCCTAGGAGCGAGGCGGCCCAGGAGTATGGTCCATTTCCATGGCAGAAGCGTGGGCCACTCTGGGAGTGGACCTGTATGTGGAACCGGCCGGTCCGGGCCTGCGCCGGGGCCTGACCGACGCCCTGCGCGAGGCCGTCCGCACCGGCCGCCTCGCCCCGGGCACCCGCCTGCCTTCCTCCCGTACCCTCGCCGTCGACCTGGGCATCGCCCGCAACACCGTCGCCGACGCCTACGCCGACCTCGTCGCCGAGGGCTGGCTCACCGCCCGCCAGGGCTCCGGCACCCGGGTCGCCGACCGCACGGTCACCCCGCCGCCCGACATGGCACGCCCACGCCGGGAACGCACCCGGTCGGCGTACGACCTCCGCCCCGGTACCCCCGACCTCGCCACTTTCCCGCGCGCCGAGTGGCTCAAGGCCGCCCGCCGCGCCCTCGCCTCCGCCCCCAACGACGCCCTCGACTACGGCGACCCGCGCGGCCGCGTCGAACTGCGCACCGCCCTCGCCGGCTACCTCGCCCGCGCCCGCGGCGTCCGCACCGACCCCGAACGCATCCTGATCTGCTCGGGCATCACCCACGGCCTGACCGTCCTGGCCGGGATACTGCGGGCACGCGGCGCGCACACGATCGCCGTCGAGTCCTACGGCCTTCCCCCGCACTGGCGGCTGCTCACGGCCGCCGGTCTGCGCACCGCCCCGCTGCCGTTCGACGAACGCGGCACCGACCCGCGGGAGTTGACCGGCCAGGCCGCCGTCCTGCTCACCCCCGGCCACCAGTTCCCGATGGGCGGCACCCTGCACCGCGACCGCCGGGCCGCCGTCGTCGACTGGGCGCGCCGCACCGGGGGAGTGGTCGTCGAGGACGACTACGACGGTGAGTTCCGCTACGACCGCCAGCCCGTCGGCGCCCTTCAGGGCCTCGACCCCGACCACGTCGTCTTCGCGGGCACCGCCAGCAAGTCCCTCGCCCCCGGCCTGCGGCTGGCCTGGCTGGTGCTGCCGCCCGGCCTCGCCGAGGAGGCCGCGCGGGCGAAGGGGTACCACGACACCTGCGGCGCCCTCGACCAGCTGACCCTCGCCGAGTTCCTGAACTCCGGGGCCTACGACCGTCATGTGCGCGCCGCCCGGCTGCGGTACCGGCGCCGCCGGGACGCGCTGGTGGCCCGGCTCGGCCGGGAAGCGCCGCAGGTCCGGGCCACCGGTATCGCGGCCGGTCTGCACGTGGTGCTGCGGCTCCCGCCCGGCACCGAGCGGGCCGCGCTGCGGGCGGCGACCTGGCAGGGCCTCGCGCTGCACGGACTGCACGCCTACCGGCACGCGGACGCGCCCGGCGAGTGCCCCGACGCCCTCGTCGTGGGGTACGGGACACCGCCGGAGCATGCCTGGAACGGGGCGCTGGACGCCCTGTGCGCCGCACTTTCCGAATAGCGCGGTTCTTTTGCACGGTTCCCTCTTCCCGACCGCATTCGCGCGGATAGAGTCGCCCCATGAGCGTTGATGAACCGATATCCCGTGTCGCCCTGAAGAAAATCACCCCCGACGTCTCCGCCGCGATGGGCTCCCTGCACGGCGCCGCCGTTTCCGCGGCCCAGGACGCCAAGGTGGAACCGGAACTCCTGGAACTGATCAGGATCCGCGCCTCGCAGATCAACGGCTGCGCGTTCTGCCTCGACATGCACACCAAGGACGCCCGTGCGGCCGACGAGACCGAGCAGCGGATCTACGCCCTGAACGCCTGGCGGGAGACCCCGTTCTTCACCGGACGCGAGCGCGCCGCACTGGCGTTGACCGAGGCCGTGACCCTGGTCCACGACGGGCACGTCCCCGACGCGGTCTACGCCGAGGCGGCCGAGGTCTTCGACGAGGCGCAGATCGCCGCGCTGATCTGGGCGGCGACCGTCATCAACGCGTACAACCGGATCGCGATTGCGACCCGGATGGTGCCGGGGGCTTATCAGCCGGCGAAAAAATAACGCGTCGCTTTTCGGTCCCCTGATTCTCTGATTCTCCGGACCTAATTGTCCGGAAGAGGCCGCATGATTTCGTCCAGCCACCCCCGCCATTTCGTGGCCCGGGTGGCTGGGCCCGCTTTTGTCGGCCCTCCTGTCCACGCCGTGACCGGCCGGATTCCGTGCAGGGCGTTCACCAGCCAGACCTCAC
>NZ_JBEYVC010000097.1:0-39554 GCF_040643855.1 Streptomyces sp. NPDC047072
GGTCGAGGCGGAGCCGGTCGACGTGCAGATAGCCGCCCTGGGCGTTGGGCCCCCAGACCCCCATCGGCCTGAAGGGCCTCGTCCTCAATCGCCGGACGGGCCGGGAGGTTCTATACACACGGCGTATACATGGCATGTATAGTCCTCCCCATGTCCATCGGTCATACCCTCCTAGGGCTCCTGGAGTCCGGCCCCCGCCACGGCTACGACCTCAAGCGGGCCTTCGACGAGAAGTTCGGTCACGACCGGCCGCTCCACTACGGCCAGGTCTACTCGACGATGTCGCGCCTGCTGAAGAACGGGCTCGTCGAGGTCGACGGGATAGAGCCCGGCGGCGGCCCCGAGCGCAAGCGGTACGCGATCACGGACGCCGGGATCACCGACGTACAGCGGTGGCTCGCGACGCCCGAGAAGCCCGAGCCGTATCTCCAGTCCACGCTCTACACGAAGATCGTCCTCGCGCTGCTCACCCACCGCGACGCGACCGACATCCTCGACGCCCAGCGCTCCGAGCACCTGCGGATGATGCGCATCCTCACCGACCGCAAGCGCAAGGGCGACCTCGCCGACCAGCTGATCTGCGACCACGCCCTCTTCCATCTGGAGGCCGACCTGCGCTGGCTGGAGCTGACCGCGGCGCGTCTCGACAGGCTCGCGGAGGTGGTGGTCAAGTGACTCCCGCGGGTTCCCTGCTCGTCGCCGACGAGCTGCGCAAGGAGTACGGCCCCACGGTCGCGCTCGACGGCGCCGAGTTCTCCATCCACCCCGGCGAGGTCGTCGCTGTGATGGGCCCCTCCGGGTCCGGAAAGTCGACGCTGCTGCACTGCCTCGCCGGGATCGTCCCGCCCGACTCCGGATCGATCCGGTACGCGGGCCGGGAGATGGCCACGATGAGCGACGCGGAGCGCAGTGCGCTACGGCGCTCCGAGTTCGGGTTCGTCTTCCAGTTCGGCCAGTTGGTGCCGGAGCTGACCTGCGTCGAGAACGTGGCGCTCCCGCTCCGGCTGAACGGCACCTCCCGCAAGGAGGCCGAGCGGACCGCGCTCGGCTGGATGGAGCGCCTGGAGGTCGACGACCTCCGCAAGAAGCGGCCGGGTGAGGTCTCCGGCGGCCAGGGGCAGCGCGTCGCCGTCGCCCGGGCGCTGGTCACCAGCCCGCGGGTGGTGTTCGCGGACGAGCCGACCGGCGCGCTCGACTCCCTCAACGGTGAGCGGGTGATGGAGCTGCTCACCGAGGCGGCCCGCGCCACCAACGCGGCCGTCGTGCTGGTCACGCACGAGGCACGGGTGGCCGCGTACTCCGACCGCGAGATCGTCGTACGGGACGGGAAGTCCCGGGACATGGAGCGGGCCGTATGAAGCAGTGGTCCAGGGACCTCGGCATGGGGGTCCGGTTCGCCTTCGCGGGCGGACGCGAGGGGTGGGTCCGGGCGCTGCTGACCGCGGTCGGGGTCGGGCTCGGGGTGGCGTTGCTGCTGCTGACGACCGCGATACCGAGCGCGCTGGCGGCCCGGGACGACCACGAGTCGGCCCGCACGGACCTCTACCAGAAGCCCCTCGCGCACAAGGGCGCGAACACGCTCCTGGTGGCCAACGCGGGCACGACCTTCCGCGATCTCGACATCCGCGGCCGGGCGCTGGAGCCGGAGGGCCCGAAGGCACCGCTGCCGCCCGGGCTGACGAAGTTCCCGGCGGACGGCGAGATGGTGGTCTCCCCCGCGCTGAAGAAGCTGCTGGAGTCCCCCGACGGGAAGCTGCTGCGGGAGCGGCTGCCGCAGCGGATCGTCGGGACCATCGGCGAGGACGGACTCGTCGGCCCGACCGAGCTCTCCCTGTACCGGGGCGCCACCGGACTCGCGGCCCACGGGGTCAACGGCGGCCACATCACCCGTGTCGACCGGTTCGGGGACCCGAATCCGACGGACCAGGAGTCCGACCCGGTGCTGGTCCTGCTCGTCCTCGTGGTGTTCGTGGTGCTGCTGATGCCGGTCGCCGTGTTCATCACCGCCGCCGTACGGTTCGGCGGCGAGCGGCGCGACCGGCGGCTCGCGGCCCTGCGCCTGGTGGGCGCCGACAGCCGCTCGACCCGGCGGATCGCGGCCGGTGAGGCCCTCGCGGGCTCGGTGCTCGGACTGGTCCTAGGCACCGTCTTCTTCCTGATCGGCCGTCAGGCGGCGGGCCACGTCGAGGTGTTCGACGTCAGCGTGTTCCCGAGCTATCTCAACCCCTCGCCGCTGCTGGTCCTGCTGGTCGCCCTCGCGGTCCCCGCGTCCGCCGTCCTGGTGACGCTCTTCGCGCTGCGCGGGGTGGTCATCGAGCCGCTGGGCGTGGTGCGCGCGGCGAAGCCCGCACGGCGCCGCCTGTGGTGGCGGCTGCTGCTGCCGGTGGCCGGGCTCGGCCTGCTCGCCCCGATGGTCGGACAGGGCCGCCGGGACGGCGACTTCAACCAGTACCTGGTCATCGGCGGGGTCATCCTGCTGCTGATCGGCGTGACCGCGCTGCTGCCGTGGGTCATGGAGACCGTCGTGGGCCGCCTGGGCGCGGGCGGCCTCTCCTGGCAACTGGCCGTGCGCAGGCTCCAGTTGAGCAGCGGTACGGCGGCCAGGATGGTCAACGGCATCGCGGTCGCGGTGGCCGGGGCGATCGCCCTGCAGATGCTCTTCGCGGGCGTGGAGGGCGAGTACACCAGCGACACGGGGTACGACACCTCGCTCGCCCAGATGCAGGTCGACGTGGACGCGGGGACCTCGTCCGCCGCCGTCGCCAAGGAGTTCGCCTCGACCGAGGGCGTGCGGAAGGTCTACGCCTTCTCCGACTCCTACGTCAGCCCCCGGAAGAGCGATCTCGCCTCACAGGTGACCGTGGGCGACTGCGCGTCGCTGCGCGCGGTGGCCACGCTGCCCTCCTGCCACGACGGCGACACCTTCATGGTGTGGGGCGGGGAGAACGACACCGACACGCCCACGCTGGCCAAGACCGGCCGGACGCTCTACTTCGACCTCTCCGACGACGGCGACGGCTCGAAGCTCGCGCCCTGGACCGTACCGGCGCTGAAGCAGGCGCAGTCCGTGGAGGACCCGACCGGGCAGCGCCGCGGCGGGTTCCTGCTGACGCCGAGCGCCCTGCCCGCCGAGGTCGCCGGCGCGCTGCCCGGCCAGCTGTATCTGCGGCTCGACCCGGCCGTGGCGGACGCGCCCGACTACGTACGGAACACGGCCGCCCGGATCGATCCGCTGAGCGAACCGAACACCTGGTACAGCCTGCGCCGCGACGAGCACTACGACGCCATCCGCACCGGCCTGTTCGTCGGCGCCGCCTGTGTCCTCGCGCTGATCGGGGCGAGTCTGCTGGTCTCCCAGCTGGAGCAGTTGCGCGAACGCAGGAAGCTGCTGTCCTCGCTGGTCGCCTTCGGCACCCGGCGCCGCACCCTGAGCCTGTCGGTGCTCTGGCAGACGGCGATCCCGGTCGCCCTCGGCCTGCTGCTGGCCTCGGTGGTGGGGCTGACCCTGGGCGCGGTCCTGCTGCGGATGACGGCCACTCCGGTGGCGGTGGACTGGCCGAGCGTGCTGTCGATGACGGGCGTGGGCGCCGCGGTGGTCCTCGTCGTCACCCTGCTCAGCCTGCCGCCGCTGCTGCGGCTGATGCGGCCGGACGGGCTGCGGACGGAGTGACCGCCCGCAGCCGGGGCCCGCTCAGAGGCTGTACTCCTTCACCACCCGCCGGACCTGGGCGAACAGCATGCCGACGTTGACCGACTTGCGGCACACCACGACGGCCACGACGTCCTGTTGTTCGACCAGCCGCACAAACAGGTGGGTGAGGTTCTCGCTGTTGACGAGGATCTCCTGGAAGAAGTGGTTGTCACTGGCGCTCCCGCGACGCTCCTTGAAGACGTCCTCGATCATCACGACGGTGCGGCCCTGGAACAGGTCGAGGGTCGCGCCCGCCAGCAGGTCCAGGACCTCCGGCGGGTGGTTGTCGACGGTCTCGTACGACAGCAGCATCCCGGTGGACATGTCGACCACGCCGGAGGCGACGCAGTCCGGGGCATCGGTACGGAGTGCCTTGACCAGGCCCATCACCTGGTCGGAGAAACCTGGGGTCATGCGCTTCGTCGCCATCCCTTCAGACTCCTTCGGGTGCTTTCTCGGTGGTGGCCTCGCCGGCGAGGATCAGGTCGATGCGGTGCAGAGCCGGCTGGGTCGCCCGGTGCAGGTGGTCCACGTCGATGCCCTCGTCGCCGAGCACGACCATCAGCGCCGTGTCGCCGACGGCGTAGAAGGCGGCACAGCCGTGGCTGCCGTACGTCACCGTCCGGCGCAGGGAGCCGCGGGCGGTCGCCTCGGCGGTGCGCCGGGCGAGGCCGAGCCCGGCCGCGGCGAGCGCGGCGAGCCCCTCCGGGTCGATGGAGTCGGCGGTGTCGGCGGCGATGAGCAGCCCGTCCGCGGCGGCGACCGCGGTGTCGGTGATACCGGTGACCTGTTCGCGCAGCCCGCGCATTTCCAGCGCCAGGGCTTTGTGATCCATGTACTCAACTCCCCTATCTCTTCTTCATTTCGGCGTTCCGTTTCGGAGGCGGAAAAAGTTTCCTGGTTTACGGCGCGGCAGATCGGCGCGTTCCCGGGGCGGAGCCGACTCCATGGGTACGGGATCCCGTTGCCGCAGTGCCTGGCCGTCGGGGATCACCCGGACCGGGATGGGATCGGGCTCCTCGACACAGACCAGGAGCCCCTCATGGAGCATGCGGGAGACCTCGACGGTGACGATGTAGACGCCTCGCCCGACCCGGAAGGCGAGATCCCGCGCGGTGCAACGGCCGTCGGCGTGGGTGAACAGCTCCCGCCGCAGGATGCTGAGCCCGTCCTCGGTCCCCACGCGCACCGGCCGTTCCCGGTCGGGGTGCACGGGGTGCGGCAGCGCGGTCAGGGCGGTGAGCCTGCGGGCCGCGTCCTGCATCAGCTTCGACACCGGCTCACCCAGCGGGAGCTGGGCGAACGGCTCGGCGGTGACGACGCGTTCGCACTCCTCGACCCGGCCGGCGGCGATCGCGAAAGCGGCGTCGTGCAGCGCCATCGCGCACACCACCCGGAGTTGGGCGGCGCCCGCGTAACCGTGCGCGATGAGGGCGGTGGCCGGCCAGCGCGAGCCGCCCGACTCCCGTACGAGCTCCGCCCATTGCTCGCCGCTGACCCGCCCGGAGCGCAGCAGCAGCGCCTCGGGGCCGGGGGCGCCGGGCGACTCGGCGGCGACCACCCGGCCGTCCCCCAGGTGGAAGATCCCGCCGGGGCTGCCGACGACCCGCAGCTCGCCGGTGAACCCGTCCCGCCCGCACGCGGCCAGGGCCCGTGCCAGGTGCTCGTAGCCCGACATCCCACCCCTCGCCGTCTCGCACACACGCTTGACGTGTAGCGCTGAGGGAGGAATGTGTATCAGTCCGGGCGCATATTCCGGCCGGGGATTTCCGAGCTGCCGTTAGTTGACGGAAGTTGCGTTCACCGGCTGTTCAAAACAGCTTGTTCGGCGCTCATTTGACCGAATCGGGTGAGGGTTTTTCCGGCGGGTCGGCGGAGTCCTCGGGGTCCGCGGAGTCCTCCGGGTCGTCCTCGGGGGGTACGTCCTCGGCGTCCTGGTCCTCCTCGGCGTACGCCTTCAGATAGCCCACCACCGTGTTGGTGACCGCCACCAGGGGTACGGCGACCACCGCGCCGCCGATACCGGCGACCATGCCGCCCGCGGCGACCGTGAGGACCACCGCGAGGGGGTGGACGCGGACCGCGCGGCCGAGGATGAACGGCTGGAGGATGTGCCCCTCGATCTGCTGCACGGCGAGGACCACCGCGAGCGTCAGCACCGCCGTGAACACGCCCTGGGTGACCAGCGCGACGACCACCGCGAGGGCCCCGGAGGCGACCGCGCCGACCAGCGGGATGAAGGAGAACAGGAAGATGAAGACGGCCAGCGGGACGGCCATCGGCACGTCGAGGAAGTAGATGCCGACGCCGATGAAGACGGCGTCGATGAGGGCCACCAGGACCGTGCCGCGGACGTAGGCGGTCAGGGTGCGCCAGGCGGCCGGTCCGGCGCCGGAGACGGCCGGGCGGGCGGCCGCGGGGACCAGCTTCAGGCTCCACTCCCAGATGCGCCGGCCGTCGTAGAGGAGGAAGAGGGTCGAGAAGAAGGTCAGGAGGATGCCGGTGAGGGCCTCGACGACGACCTGGACGCCCTCCAGGCCGAACGAGGTGATCTGGTCGGTGTTGGCGCCGACCGCCTCGCGCAGGTTCTTGGCAATCTGGTTGATCTGCTTGTCGGTGACGTGGAAGGGGCTCTTCAGCAGCCAGTTGCGCAGGTCGTCGATGCCGTTCTGGATCTGGTCGGAGAGCGTGTCGATGTTCTCCATGACCTGCCAGGTCACGAACCAGCCCATCAGCCCGATGACGACGAAGCCGAGGATCGCGGTGAGGGCGGTGGCGGGGCCGCGCGGGACGCCGTGGCGCCGCAGGCGGGCGACCGTCGGCTGGAGCAGCGCGGTGATGAGCAGGGCGACGACGAAGGCGAAGACGACGAGCTGGACGGCGCTGATGACCCGCATCAGCACCCAGACGGTGCCCGCGAGGATCAGCAGCCGCCAGCCGGCCTCGGCGGCGACCCGGACCCCCCACGGCACGGCCTGCGCCGGGTCGGGACGGGGCACCAGGACGGCGGCCGGCCGGTCGGCGGGCCTGGAAGCCTGGCGCTTGCGGACGGGCTTCTCACCGTCGGGCTTCTCACCGTCAGGCTTGTCGCGGCCGGGCTTCTCACGGGCGGACCGGGGCTCGGCCTCGGCCTCCTCGCGCGCCACCTCCGCGCGGCGCTCGTCCAACCGCTCTCCCATCTCGGTCAGCCGGGCCCCGAGCCGACCGAGCCACCCTGGCACTCGCGACATGATCCGTCCTCTTCCCCCGTTGCCCCTCACCACTCCTCCCTGGAGTCGTCCGATCCGACCGTACAGGGCGAAAGCCCCTCCCCTTAGGACGGGGAGGGGCTGCGCGAGGTTGAGCGGTGGCGGCGGATCCGGCTCAGTAGGAGCCGTTGGCCTGCCAGTAGGTCCAGGCGTCGCAGGGACTGCCGTACCGAACGTTCATGTAGTTCAGGCCCCACTTGATCTGCGTGGCCGGGTTGGTCTGCCAGTCGGCACCGGCCGACGACATCTTCGAGCCCGGCAGCGCCTGGACCAGGCCGTAGGCGCCGGACGAGGGGTTCTGGGCCCGGTAGTTCCACGTGGACTCGTGGTCCACGATGTTGCTGAAGCACTGGAACTGGTCGCTCGGCACGATCTGCCGGGCCAGCGCCTGCACCTCGGCGACGGTGTACGAGGCCTGCTGCGGGTAGCTGGCGGAGGCCGCCTTGGCCTCCTTCTCCTGCTTCGCCTTCGCCGCGGCTTCCTTGGCGGCCTGCTGCCTGGCGACCGCCGTCTTGGCGGCGGCCTTGCGCGCCGACTCCTCCGCGACCTTCTTGGCGCTCGCGTCCGCGGCGACGGCCTGGGTGTCGGCCTGCTGGGTCAGCGAGGCCGTCTGCACCTGGGCCTGTTCACCCAGCGGTAAATCCGCGAGGAGCGTCGAGTCGCTCGCCGTCGTCGCCGCGTCGTCCGCGGTCTGGGCGGTGCCCGCCTGCGCGACGCCCATGACGGCACCGACCGTGGTGACCGCCGTGGCCGAGACCACGGCGAATCCGCGTGCCGAATTCCGGCTCACACCAGTTCCTTCTGCAGTGCCGTCAGATGAGAGAGTGCGTCAGACGAAAGAGCGGGCGCGGCACGGGCCGCGGGTGGGACTCAGTACCAGTGGTTGGCCTGCCAGAAGGACCAGGCCTCGCAGGGGCTGCCGTACCGGCTGTCCATGTAGTTGAGGCCCCACTTGATCTGGGTGGCCGGGTTGGTCCGCCAGTCGGCACCGACCGACGACATCTTCGAGCCCGGCAGCGCCTGGAAGAGACCGTAGGCGCCGGACGAGGCGTTGACGGCGGTGTACTTCCAGCTGGACTCGTGGTCCACGATGTTGCTGAAGCACTGGAACTGCCCGCTCGGCACCATCGACCGCGCCATCGCCTGGATCTGCTCGATGGTGTACGAGCTCTGCACGGGGAAGCTGGAGGCGTCCCGGGAGGCCGCTTCCTTGGCCTCGGCGCGCTCCTTGGCTTCCTTGGCCGCCTTCTCGGCGGCTTCCTTCTTCTGGACCGCGGTCTTGGCGGCGGCCTTGCGCGCCGACTCCTCCGCGACCTTCTTGGCGCTCGCGTCCGCGGCGATGGCCTGGTAGTCGGCCTGCTGCGTGAGGGACGCGGTCTGCACCTGAGCCTGCTCACCCGCGGGGATGTCCGCCAGGAGCGTCGTGTCGGCTGCCGTCGCCTCGGCGTCGTTCGGCTGCGCGACGCTGCCGGAGGCGACTCCGACGACGCTTCCGACAGCGGTGACCGCGGTGGCGGAGGCCACTGCGAATCCCCGGACCGAAATCGGGCTCACACGGTTTCCTTCCAGCATCGCCCGCTTCGGTGACCCTGGCGGACGCAATCTGCCCCTGGCACTGGCCTCCCAACTAACGGGGTCACGGGAGGCGCGGGCCCGGTGGGCAACTCCCCAGCGGGGAGCGCCGCGTGATGCTCGGGCGGCATACGACGTCGACTATGGAGTTGAGCGTGGTGTTGCTGTGGTTCCGCACCGCTGGGGGTACAGGTGTGTCGTATGCGGGGCCTGACAGGAGTGAGACTCTGCCGTAACCGGACGCCGGGTGGCAATTCTGAGTTGCGTGTGAAAGCTCACATCCCGTTTGACCCCAGGGATTTCGAGAAACCGCGCCACACGAAAGCGCCGCCCGGCTAGGCTCTTGACCTTTCCGGACGGCGCCAACGGGCGTGTACTACCTCAGATTTGGCCGTCTTCGAGCATTTCGGTCACAAGGGCCGCGATCTGGGACCTCTCGGACCTCGTCAGGGTCACATGCGCGAAGAGCGGATGCCCCTTCAGCTTCTCCACCACGGCGACGACACCGTCGTAGCGCCCTACGCGGAGATTGTCCCTTTGTGCCACGTCATGGGTGAGAACCACCCGTGAATTCGCGCCGATTCGGGACAGAACGGTGAGAAGGACGTTCCTTTCCAGCGACTGGGCCTCGTCCACGATGACGAACGCGTCATGCAGCGAACGGCCGCGGATGTGGGTGAGCGGCAGGACCTCGAGCATCCCGCGCGCGGTGACCTCCTCGATGACCTCGCGGCTGGTGACCGCGGACAGCGTGTCGAAGACCGCCTGCGCCCAGGGGCTCATCTTCTCGGACTCGGAGCCCGGCAGATAACCGAGTTCCTGCCCGCCGACCGCGTACAGCGGACGGAAGACCATGACCTTCTGGTGCTGACGGCGCTCCAGGACCGCCTCCAGCCCCGCGCACAGCGCGAGCGCCGACTTGCCGGTGCCGGCCCGGCCGCCCATGGACACGATCCCGACGTCCGGGTCGAGCAGGATGTCCAGCGCGATCCGCTGCTCGGCGCTGCGCCCCTTGATGCCGAAGGCCTCACGGTCGCCGCGCACCAGCCGGATGTTGCCCTCGGCCGTCACGCGCCCGAGCGCCTTGCCGCGCTCGGAGTGGATCGTCAGGCCGGTGTGCACCGGGAGGTCGGAGACGTCCGGGACGTGGACATGGCCCTCTTCGAAGAGGATGTCCACCTGCTCGGCCGGCAGGGTCAGTTCGGACATCCCGGTCCAGCCGGAGGAGTCCGTGATGGCGAGTTCGGCGCGGTACTCCTCGGCGAGGAGACCGACCGAGGACGCCTTGATCCTGAGCGGGAGATCCTTCGACACGACGGTGACGTCGAACCCCTCGGCCTGCAGATTGCGGGCCACCGCGAGGATGCGGGAGTCGTTGTCCCCCAGGCGGTAGCCGGTCGGCAGGATGCTGGGGTCCGAGTGGTTGAGCTCGACACGGACGGTGCCGCCGAGTTCGCCGATCGGGATGGGGGCGTCGAGGCGACCGTACTTCACCCGGAACTCGTCCAGCAGGCGCAGGGCCTGGCGGGCGAAGTAGCCGAGTTCGGGATGGTGCCTCTTGGCCTCCAGCTCCGTGACCACGACGATGGGGAGCACGACCTCGTGCTCGTCGAAGCGGCTCAGGGCGTTCGGGTCGGCCAGCAGGACGCTGGTGTCGAGAACATAGGTGCGCCGGTCAGGCATACGGCGCTTTGTGCTGGTCACCACGGAAGGACGTACCCCCTCGGATGAGGTCGGGGAGCGACGGAGTGGAGCTGGACCGGTCGACGGCCCGTTTGCACGGGCCGGGAACCGGCCCTCCACTGCTTCTTCCGTGCTGAGACCGCACGGCAAGGCTGGTGCAAAGGGCCTCCCGGGCGGACGGCCCCGTGCCGTCCGCTGAGATCCGACACCCGTGGTTCGGGTGTCGACCTGCTTGGCTTATGCCCTCGAACATGCGGTGCCATGCCAGCACAAATAGCGGCGCGCTGGTGAACTCCTTGTTACAACAGCCCCAAACGGGGTACTCCGCGCGGTTTGTGCTCGGCTGCGCTCAGCCGCCGTAACGCCGGTGTCGCGCCGCGTAGTCGCGCAGGGCGCGCAGGAAGTCCACCTTGCGGAAGGCCGGCCAGAAGACGTCACAGAAGTGGTACTCGGAGTGGGCCGACTGCCACAGCATGAATCCGGACAGCCGCTGCTCGCCGCTGGTGCGGATCACCAGGTCGGGGTCGGGCTGGTCGCTGGTGTAGAGATGCCGGCTGATCGCGTCGATGGTGACGGACTCGGCGAGCTCCTCCAGCGGGGTGCCCTTGTCATGGGCGTCCAGCAGCATCGACCGTACGGCGTCGGCGATCTCCTGGCGGCCGCCGTAGCCGATGGCGACGTTGACGAGTATCCCGTCGACGTGGGCGGTGGACTCCTCCGCCTCCTTCAGCGCGGTCTGCATCGGGGACGGCAACAGGTCGGGGGCGCCGACGTGGTGGACCCGCCAGCGGCCGTCGGCGGCGAGGGTGCGGACGACGTCCTCGATGATGCCGAGGAGGGGGCCGAGCTCCTCCGGCGGGCGGTTGAAGTTGTCCGTGGACAGCAGCCAGAGGGTGACGACCTCGACGTCCGTCTCGGTGCACCAGCCGAGGAACTCCTCGATCTTCTCCGCACCGGCGCGGTGGCCGTCGACGGGGCTGGAGCCGGAGGCCTTCGCCCAGCGCCGGCTGCCGTCCACGATGACGCCGATGTGCTTGGGCACCTGGGCGTGGTCCAGGTGGCCTTCCACCCGGCGTGCGTAGAGCCTGACGAGCAGGCCGCGCAGCTTGTCGCGCAGGTTCACGTGATTGTCGCCCCTCCGTGCGGATGCGGTCCCCGCGCTGAGAAGGGTACCGGGCGCCCAATGCGGGGGCGGTCTCGGGGGCTTGGGCGGGTGCGGGTCCGTGGGGGCCGGTCGCGCCCTCGCCGGCTCATGAAAAAACGGGCCGGTCCGTGGGGGGGGATACGGACCGGCCCGAGGGGGGGTTTCCACCATAACCCTTCGTAAGTGATGCTGCGTGCATCGGCGTGCCACAACTACTCTCCGCAGTCGGGCAACAACGCCGTGATGGTCGCTCGCGGGCCTGTTCACAGGGGTTTCGTGGCCGAATCACAGCGGATTCCAGGGGCCGAGTGCTTCGCCCGGGTGGGTGAACGCCGGTCGGAACGTTTCTTTGACGCCGGAGAGTCCGTCCGGGTGGGCGCGGCACCGCGCAGCCCCCTCCTCTGCGCGGTGCCGCCGCGCAGCTTTGCTGGCGCGAATTGCCTCGCCTTTAATCTACGCGCGATGAGGGCATGGTTCGAGCCGCCTGGGATAACAATGTGGACACCCTGTAAAGATCATGGATGTATGGGGTGAAAAGGAGAGCGATATGAAGGTTGCCCTATTTGCTCTCAGGTTTGCGGACGTCGAACAGGTGCCGTGAGCTGTAGGCGACGAAGGAGCCCTCGGCCTCGATCCGCTCGTGCAGGGACCGGAGTTGGCGCGCGTACCCCTCGACCGTGAACCCCGGCACCATCCACACCACCTTGCGCAGGAAGTGGACGACGGCGGCGATGTCGTGGAACTCCACGCGCAGCCGCTCGGCCCGCAGGTCGACGACCTCCAGCCCGGCGGCCTCGGCCGCGGCCCGCTCATGGTCGGGGTGCCGGTCGCCGCTCTGCCCCGCCGGCTGCGGCCCGAGAAAATGCTCGACGAGCTCGAAGACGCTGCGCGGCCCGACGTGCTGCGCGAAGTACGTACCGCCCGGCCGCAGCACCCGCGCGATCTCCGCCCACCGGGGACTGACCGGATGGCGGCTGCTGACCAGGTCGAAGGTGCCGTCGGCGAACGGCAGCGGCGCGTCCTGCGCGACGGCGACGACCACGACACCGCGGGGGCGCAGCAGCTCGGTGGCCTTGACGACGTTCGCAGGCCAGCCTTCGGTGGCGGCGCCGAGCACGGGCGCCCGGGAGGCCGCCCCGAGCGCGAACTCCAGGACCTCGCCGCCGCCGGTGTCGACGTCCAGCGCGGCGGTGGCCGCGGCGAGGCGGTCGGCGAGCGAGCGCGCGTACCCCCAGGAGGGCCGCTCCTCGGTGGCCCGCCCCTCGAACCAGGAGAAGTCCCAGCCCTCGGTGGGGACGGCGGCGCCCTCGGCGACGAGGCCCTCGAAGGCGCGGTGCTGCGTAGGCTGCTTCATGGGGTGATCGTCGCAAGGGTGTGCGGGTGGATGCAGCCGAATTTCCGGGCGGGGGCGGCGGTCACGGCACCAGGGGCCGGACCTCCTGCGCGGCGAACCGTACGAAGCCCTCCGGGTCCGGTTCGTCGCCGGTCGGCTGGAGTACGACGGTGTCGGCGCCCGCGTCGGCGAGGCGCTGGACAGCCCTGGCGACGGCTCCCGCGTCCCCGGCGACACCGAGGTCCGGGACGGAGGCGAGGCCTTCGGCGGCGAGTTCGGCGCGCAGGCGGGAGGGGGCGTTTGGTCCGGTGGCGGTGAGGAGGTAGACGACGATCCTGTGGGCGTCGGTCGTGTGGACGTCGGCCTTGCGGGCATCGGCCTTGCGGGCATCGGCCCTGTGGGCATCGGGCGTCTGGGCATCGGTACGGTCCGCCGCCGCTCGTCCCTCGTCGATGAGGCGGCGTGCCCGGGCGACGCCCTCGGGTGGGGTGCTCGCGGTGAGGACGGTGCCGTCGGCCACCTCGCCGGACAGCCGCAGTGAGCGCGGTCCGGTGGCGCCGGCCAGCACCTCGACCGGGCTCTCGGGCGGCCAGTCGAGGCCGACGTCGTCGAGGGTGACGTAGCGCCCCTGGACGGTCAGCCGCTCGCCGCGCAGCAGCGCCCGCAGTGCGACGAGGTGCTCCCCCAGCAGCGTGACCGGCGATTCGACGCGCGCGCCGACCTGGCCCATCCAGTCCTGGACGCCGTGTCCGACGCCGAGGATCGCGCGGCCGGGGAACATCCGGTGCAGGGTGGCCGCCTCCATCGCGGTGATCGCCACGTTCCGCAGGGGCACCGGCAGCAGGCCGACGCCGATCCGCACCCGTTCGGTCCAGGCGAGCGCGGCCGCGGCGGCCGAGATCCCGCCCTCCCGGAAACAGTCCTCCCACAGCCACAATTCTTCGAGCCCGCTCTCGTCCGCGAGACGGGCCACCGCTCGCAGCCGCTCGGGCGGGAGTTGCGGACGGAAGACAGCGCCGAGTCCGGTCATGGGGCGTTCCTACCCAGGCGGTACGGCTTTACTTGTCGAGCGCGTACCGCAGGAGGACGACGCCGTTGCCGAAGGTGTGGGACTCCAGGAGGCGGAGCGCGGTCAGGTCGGTGGCTCCGGCTCCGGCTCCATCTCCGGCGTCGGGCTTCGGGAAGAGCGCGGTGCCGCTGCCGACGAGCACGGGATGGACGTAGATCCGCATCTCGTCGAGGAGTCCGAGCCGCAGGAACTCCCGCGCCAGCGCGGCCCCGCCGAGCCCGAGGTCCCCACCGGGCCGCGCCTTCAGCTCCCGCACCTCTTCCGGTACGACCTCCCGCACGATCTCGGTGTTCCAGTCGGCGTGGGTGAGCGTGCGGGAGTAGACCACCTTGGGCATGTCCCGCCAGATCCGGGCGAACTCGACCTCGATCGGGGAGGCGTCGGGGGCCTCGTCGGCGGTGGGCCAGTATTCGGCCATGAGCTCGTGCGTCACGCGCCCGCTGAGGAGGCCGCCGAGACGCCCGACCATGTCGTTCATATGGGTGTGCAGCTCGTCGTCCACCCGATGCCAGCTGATGTCGCGGCCGTCCGCCTCGATGTACCCGTCGAGGGAGACGGACATGATCAGGACGATCTTCCGCATGGTCGGCCACCTCTCGCGTGGTCTTGTGGGTTTCCTCTTTAACCTATGGGCGTCGGTACGGCTGGGAGGCGGCTTCGGTATGGGGCGTTGGCGGGACGGGCGGGGAGTGCTGGTCGTGGACGGGGTGTCCGTGCCCCTGGAGATCGCCGCGTCCTACCGCGCCCGCACCAGGGGCCTGCTCGGCCGTGACGCCATCGCCGGAGCGCTCCTCCTCTCCCCCGCGAACAGCGTCCACACCTTCCGGATGCGGATGCCGATCGATGTCGCCTATCTGGACCGGGGGTTGCGGGTCGTCGCCGTCCGCACGATGAGGCCGGGCCGCCTGGGCCTCCCCCGCCTCCGAGCACGCCATGTACTGGAGGCGGAGGCCGGGGTGATGGAGGGGTGGGGGGTTCGGGTGGGGGTGACGGTGGAGGTCGTTGCGGGATGACCGGTGTGGTCAGCCGAAGGCGCTGAGGGCAAGTTCGGAGGCCGGGAACCGGATGCCGGGGTCGCTGCCGGTGTTGACCGCCAGGTAGCAGCCGTGCAGGCCCTTGGCGAGTTCCCCTCCGTTCATCGGCCGCACGTGCGTGCCGTCCGGGAGGTAGTGGGAGCTGGTGTACACGTCCAGATCGCGGTCACCGTCGTCGCGCGCGCGGAAGCGGAGCTGTGTACCGTCCGCCTCGACGGCGACCAGCAGGGTGGCCGCTCGCAAGGCGTTCAGAAACACGTCATGGTCGACTTGCCGGAGCCAGAGGGCCTGCAGCGCTCGCTCCGGCTCGTTCTCCGGAGCACGCCAGCGCAGCGCGGCGAGGCTGGGCCGGTAGTCCGGGTTGTAGCGCAGACCGTCCTCGATCTCGCCGTTCTCGTCGATGACCCAGCCGCCCAGCTTCGCGTGGTCCGGGACCTCGCCGTGCGGGTTGTAGGCAGGGTCGATGGCGTAGATGACCCTGCCCGGCCGGCGCCGCGCGGAGACCCGCATCTCCCCGGTCACCTCGGGTTCGCTGAAGTAGCGGGCGCGGAAGGGGAAGACGGGGTAGACGTGGATCTTGAGGTCGCGCGGGCTCGGGTCCTTCTTGCCGTCGCCCACGATCTCCCGTCGGAGGGCGGCGTAATTCGGAGCCTCCTGCCAGGACCCGGGCAGCACCCGCCCCGGCAGCGGGTAACCGCCCTCCTGTCGAGCCATCTCGGCCAACGCCTCGGTGGGAGCGAGTCCTCGCTGCTTCGCGGATCGCCGCAACTTGAGCCAGAAGACGCCGGAGTTGCTGGCGTCAGGATCCAGTTCCGGGCGCGTGATCATGTCGACGGCGCCCTCCGCGTCCGACGCGAACAGGGCCCCCAGAATCCCCTCCATGTTGGCCAACAGGACGTACTGCACGGGCCCTTCGGCCTTGTGCTTGTAGTCGTCCGGACCGCCGGTCAGCCGTACCTGCAGGTCCTCCGCCAGGCGGGAGAAGGGCCTCTCCTCGGAGTGCTCCTGCGGCCTGTGCTGCTCACTCGTCAATGGATCTCTCCGTAAATCTGCCACTTGCCCCGGGCATCCTGGAACGCGTGGGTGATCGTGTACTCGTTGCCGCGTCCGAGCAGCAGTTCCCGCTCCTGGGCGCCGTAGCGGCCCAACTTCTCCACGTACAGACCCGGAGTGTCTTTGGGCACCCGCAGATGGAGGACGGCGTCCTTGTTCGTGAACACGGGGTCTCCCAGCGAGGTGGACATGAAGGCGTCGTCCGTGAACTTCTCGCCGATCATGTTCCTGGGTTCTTGGGAACCCATCTTCTCCAGATAGTGCTCCAGACCCGTCCCCCGGCTGACGACGACGTCCTCGGGAAGCGGGTTCCCGGCGAGGGCCTTGTCGAGTCGCTCCACGTGCTCACGAACCGCCGGAGTGTCGTAGTAGCTGCCCTCGCCCTGCCGCAGGAACCCGTTGATGCGGTGATGTTCGGGGCCCGTGTAGTCGTACACCGCCGCCTTCAGGTCGTCGGGCAGGCTCTCCGCGTAGTCGTTCCAGTGCTTGGCGCCGTAATGTTCGGCGCCCACGTTGCTGCGGAAGGTGACCGTGCCGTCGGAGATCTCGGCCATCGCCGACTTGTGCCGGTCGAAGTCCGTGGGTGTGTCCGGTCGCGGGTCGGGGGTCTTCGTGCCTGTTCCCGGAACCGGTGAGGCGTCGCCGGAGGACGGAGGGTCCCACTTGCCGCGTGTGGCGTCCTTGGCGGCGTCGGCCGCGGGATCCGCTGTGTGGGGGTGAGTCCAGCCGTCCGGGAGGGCGCCGCTCTTGCCCGCCGTCCTGACGGGGTCGGCCGCCGTCTCCACCGCCTCTCGGACGCCCCGCTCCGCCGCCGTCTCCACGGCGTCTTCCGCGACCGCGGTCATCGTGCGGCGGGCCACGCCCACACCGGTCGCCGCGCCGCCGGTGACCACGTCGGAGGCGAGGTCGAAGGTGAGGGTCCCCAACGCCTCGGCAGGATCGCTGGACCAGCCCGAGCCGACCAGCGACTTGGCGGTGCGCACCGGGTGGTTGGCGGAGGTGAGCAGACCCATGCCGGTGACGGAGAGGTTCTGCACGTACTGCGCGGGGTGGGTGAGGTTGTACGGGTCCATCGGGTTGACCGTCCGCACCATGCGGATCAGCCCGGTCCCGCCCTTGACGAAGCCTCCGGCGAAGTGTTCGAGCTCCAGGTTGGCGCCCTTGAAGCCGTCCGTGAGGGTGGCCGTGAGTCTGGTCAGGGTGCCGGGCTCGGCCGGGGCCGCCTCGAAGGCACCGGTCACCTTGGCCGTGGCGGTTTCGGCGGCGGAGTCCCGGGTGTGGCGGGCGTCTTGGAGGATCTCCCGGGCGACCTCGCGCCCCGCCGCTCCCGGGTCCACGAAGTCCCCCGGATCGGTGGGGAGTTGCGCTCCGGGACGAGGCGTGCCGCCGAGCGACAGGTTGATTTGATACTGCCGGTACTCCCAGGCCTGCTGGTCGTGTCGCTGCCGGGCCGCGGAACTCTCGGCCTCCGCCGCGCGCCACTCCTCGATCGCCTCGGCCGCCCGACCGCGCGCCCAGGAGACGGTGTGCGCGTAGGCCGCCAGGGCCTCCGCCGCGGCCGTACAGGCGTCGGCGGCGGTGAGCCACTTCTTGGGGTGGGTGGTGAAGGACTCCCGGAAGGACTCGGCGGCGGTGCCGGTCCAGTGGCCCGGGTCGAGTTTCTTCAGCGCCTGCCCGGTGTTCTCGAAGGCGGTGGCGAAGGCCTTCAGGTGCCGGACCGTCTCCTCGATGTCCCCGGTGGAGCCGTGGATCAGCTCGCCCGGCTGGTCGCTCTCCCCCAGCTCCCGTTCGGGCACCACGGCACCGGTCGCGCCGGTGACGTACTCCGCGCCGTCCCGGACCTTTTCTCCTACGGATCCCAGCCCGACCTCGTCCAGGCCGTCGGCGGTGAGGTCCGCGGCGGCGTTGACTCCGTCGGCGATGCCCTGGTTGACGCCCTCGGCCAGATCCCCCAGTTCGCCGAGTACGCCCATCAGGTGCCGTCCTCAGGGCTGACGGCGTCCAGAGAATCCCGCACGAGCTCGCCGCCGAGGCGCAGTTGCGTGCCGTACTGACCGCTGGTGGTCAGGTCCTCCTGAGTGGCCTGCCAGGTCTGCCCGATCTGCTGCCGGGCCCCGGATGCCGACTCCTGCGAGAGATCAGGCGTCCAGGCGCCCTTGATCCCCGCCCCGACCTCGCCCCACGACATCTTCGCGGCGTCCTCGCTGGAGACGGTCGGCGCACCGTAGTTGGCGACGACGACGTCCTTGAGCACGCCGACGCCGTACTCCTCGGCCTCGTGGTAGTAACCGGCCGACAGATCGAGTTTCCCGGCTACGGCGTTACCTTCGTCGACCAGCGCTTTCACCCCCCACTCCCACCGCTCCGCGAAGGTGCCGAAGGCCTTGGCGAGCCCGGGGTGCCCCATCTGGAGCGGGGTCAACGCCAGACTGTCGAAGCCGAACCCGACCGCGCCACCGCCGACTTGACCTACGTCCTGCAGCTCCTCGATCGCCTGGTTGATGCCTTTGGCCGCCTGCTGGAGGACTTCGGGGTCCGCGCCATAGCCGTCGCTCATGTGCGATCCTCGCGGCTCGGGAGACCGACCGCCACCGGATCCGGAACGATCCCGGACACGGGAGGCAGGAGGAGCGGGCGGACGCCACCGACGTCCACCGCGACACCGGTGGGCGTACGGGTCCCGGCGACGGCGGCCGGTACGGCGGTGTCGAGCAACCGGGAGCCGAGGACCGTCCAGTAGGCGATACGGCCGCTTCGTGGGCTGTTGTCTGTGCCGTCCCCGGCGCGAGCGCGCGCGAAGCGTTCCAACTCGGCGGTGGACGTGAAGGCGTAGAGCCATTGGACGCCGTCCGCCTCGGTGGAGCACATGGGTTCCTCCTCTTCGAGAGGCACGTACAGGGCGGCCGCCCTGAACGACGCCAACAGCCGGTCGCCGTCGCCCCGGCCGCCGTACAGATCGTGGATCTCGGCGGTCAACGTGGCCCGTTCGAGAACACCGGCCCCAGCTACCGGGCCGCGGCCCGTATCCGCCTTCATGTGGTGTGGTCACCTCGTGACTGAACGTGTGATGCGCGAAAGCACATCATGATGATCGTGGATCAGTCCACCCGGGACACACGATGACGGACGTACCGTGCGTGAAGGCCGTGGCGGAACAGGGCACATGGGTTGGGTCGCGCTGAATCCCCCTTGTGAGCAGGGCGGTTCGAGGGCGCTGCGTTCTGCTGGTCACCGCTCCGTGTTCGCTCTGTGTGCGGTCGCGACTAGAGTTGGATCAGCTCAGAAGCATTACGCGCGAAACCAACGGGGAACAACGGGGAGCAGGGCATGGCGGAGGAAGTAAGCGTCGATCTCGACGAGTTGGAGAAGACGGTCACCGCGCTGAACCAGGTCCTCAAGGGACTCGGCCAGGCGAACACGGACGCCGAGACCAACACCTACCTCCCGCACGGCGCCCTCGGAACGGGCTTCGACGAGGCGGACAAGCTCGCGAGCGCCCACACCGAGATGAAGACGTACATCGAGGACGTGGTCCGTTACCTGAACTCGGTCATGGACGAGTTCGGCCGGAAGACGAAGTACGCGCACGGGGCGTACCAGGATTCGGACTACGAGGCGCAGGCGGGCTTCCCGAACGCGGGGGCGGCGCACCGTGGCTGAGGGCGACCAGTACATCGACTACGACTACGTCGAGATGAACCGCTGCTTCAACGAGAAGCACACCACGCCCTTCGCGGGCGGCAGGAACATGGACGAGATGAAGGCCATGGTCCGCCACGCCAACCCCAAGGCCGTGACCGACGTAGCCGCCGGCTGGTCCGGCCTCTCGGAGAAACTCCTCACCATCCAGAGCGACTTCGAGAAGGAGGTCGCCCGCATCCAGGAACACTGGAAGGGCACCGCCGCGGAGAACTTCGCCGGGAAGGCCAAGCAGGTCGGCAAGAGCATCGGCGACACCGCGAAGTACGCGAGCCACACGTCGATCGCGATGACGAACGCGGGCTCGATCCTGGGCAAGGTCCAGCCCGAGGTCCTGGCGATGGAGAAGCCGGGCCGGATCTCCAGCATGCTGAACTCCGCCGGCGACGGCTTCACCCGCAGCAACGCCGGCACGGACAAGGACATCGCGGCGGGGATGGGGGCCCAGGAGGTCGTCGACCGCAACCACGACGACTTGTCGGCGGGGCGGGAGGCCCAGCTGAAGATGGCCGCGAAGATGGAGACGCTGGGCGCGGCCTATAACTCGCAGGCGAAGGCTATGGGGTCGTGGAACAAGGTGCCCCCGGTCGGAGATCAACAGGATGTTCCCGGCGACCCTGGCGGCATTACGCCAACCCCGGTAGTCATTCCGTCGGCCAACTCGCCTCGAAGCCCCCAAAATGCGTCGTCAGGTACCGTTCGGTCGCCCCGTACAAGCACGGTTGCTTCACCAAAGTCCGTCACTCCGCCGTCCGGCATTACCGGCGGGGAGCACAAAGCGACGGCGCCGACTCCTAACGTGGGCACGGCGATTGATGGCATCTCGGGTGGGCGCACCGGTGTACCGGTGGCGGGTGGAGGAAGCCCGGTCGGGGGTGGCCCCAGCGGTGGCGTCGGCATGGGCGGCGGAGCTGGCTTCACTGGCGGAGTTGCCGGAGTTGGAGCCGCTCGCGGAGCGATGATGGGTCGTCCAGGGGTGGGTGGCGTGGCAGGGCGCACCGGAGCCGGAGGAATGGCCGGCCGTGCTGGTGCGGCCGAGGGCAGCGCGGCACGACCTGGGGGTGCCGCCCGCCAGTCAGGCGGCATTTCTGGCGGAACACCCCGAGCTGGAGCGGGCACAGGCCGGGGTACAGCTGGTGGGTCGGGTCTGCACAGCAGCCGTGGCGCCGCAGGGCGAGGAGCCAATGCCGTCCGCAAGGGCGGAGTAGTGGGCGCCCCCGGCGCACGCAACGGTCGCCCCAAGGACGAGGAGAAGCGCGAGGGCCAGCGTCCCGACTACCTGATCGAGGACGAGGAAACGTGGGCCCCGCAGCGTAATGTGGCCCCCCGGGTCATCGAGGAATAGACCACACCGCGATCCGCCAGCGGCTGACAGATCGGTGCGGAGATGCTTCGTCCCGTCTCCGCACCGACCTCAGAGAGGACACATACGGATGGGCTTCATCCTGGCGCTTCGTGCAGTGGGCTGTGGCACCGCGGCTGGCGCGCTGCTTCTTGCTTCCGCTCCGCTCGTATCGGCAGATCAGATCAGAGAAGACCAGTGGGCGCTACAAGCACTCAATGCCGAATCCGCATGGAAGATCTCCAAAGGAAGCGGCGTAACGGTCGCCGTAATCGATGACGGAGTCAATTCCGACCATATCGACCTTCAAGGGAACGTGCTTGAAGGAAAAGACTTCATGGACGGGGGAAGCGTCACCCCCGACGCCGGTGACGACCACGGCACAGCCATGGCAGGAATCATCGCGGCACACGGCCATGGGGCGGACGACGGCGTGATCGGTCTGGCGCCAGATGCAAAGATCCTGCCGATCCGATCCTTCAGCACCAAAGGGCCGAACCTTTCCGTTCCGATTCGCTATGCAGTTGACCATGGCGCATCCGTGATCAATGTATCAATGTGCTTCAACTCCAGTGACCCTGAACAAGTTCAAATGGTATCCGATGCTGTTCGATACGCTGTACAGCACGACGCGCTGGTGGTTGCTGGTGCAGGAAACGAAGCAGATAAAGGCGGTAAATGCTATCCGGCTGCGTCACCAGGCGCACTAGGAGTTGGCGCCGTAACGAATGACGGATCCATCTGGGATGGCTCAAACTCCGGCGTTTTCGTATCACTGACAGCGCCCGGAGATCACATCCTTTCCGCAAAAGGGATGGGGAACGGCTACACCAGCGGTACTGGAACATCTGACGCAACTTCCTACACGTCCGCAGCTGCAGCCCTCCTCCGCTCCAAATTCCCCAACCTGACCGCAGGCCAAATCGCCAACCGCCTCATCAAGACGGCAGTGCTCCCCGACTCTGAAAAGGGCCTGTCTCTCCCGGACAAAAGCTACGGCTACGGCATCATCCAGCCACTCGCCGCCCTGAAGGACAACATCCCGGCCGGTTCGAAGTACGGCCCGCTGACCGTCCCCGAGTCCCTGAAGGAACAGTCCGCGGCTCCTGGAGCCTCGCCGTCCGGCGACGACCAGACACAGGCCGACCAGAAGTCCGCGATCATCTGGTCCGTCATCGGCCTCGCAGGGCTCGCCGCTGTTGGCCTTGCCGTACTCCTGATCGTCAAGCGCTCCCGGCGAAGCAAAGAAAACAACGCAGGCACGTACGGTCCTTCATCCCCCACGAACTACCCCCAGTACGGCCAGCAGTCCCAGGCGCCGCAGCAGAACCCGTACCAGCATCAACCCACCCCACCCCACAGCCAATGGCCGCCCCAACAGTAGGCACACAAGCGCGTCCCGGCAGTCCCGGAGGGCAAGGGGCGGAAGCCCGAGTACCGCGCTTCTACCAACGGGTCTCCGATGTTGAACGGTGCGCGTCTGAGACGGCAAAGCGGCGGCAGCTGCTACAGGAGCGACGATTGGCCGCTTTGTCCCACGCCACGGGACATACGGCCAAGTTTTTCGCGAGCAGGGGCGGGACAATCCCTCCAATCTCTCGATGAAGAGCGCGAGCAGCGCGCTCGGGACGCGGCCCAAGAACTCGGCGTGGAGTACACGCCGGAGGTGAGAGCTCAGGGAACCGACGCCTGAGCCAATGTCTGCGCGCACCTGGCGGGCCATTGCGGCTGCGCCGCACAGGCTTCGGAATGATCCGGGACCCGGAAGCGCACCGCTCCGTCCTGCTACGACGGCTGAGGCATTGCCGCCGCGGGCCACCCGCAGCTCTCCGAAATCCCCGTCACAGAACCGGAGCTGCCACATGCCCGAAAACGCTTCCTCCGCCATACCCTCCGTCTCATCCTCACGATGCAGGGTCTCATCCGTCTGACAGACACTGCGGAGTTGCTCGCGGCAGAGCTGACGTCGAACGCCGTACGCCATAAGCGGGGGCCCACCGCCTGAGGGTCCACTGGTCGGCGGGAGTGCTGCGGATCAGCGCTCGGGACGTAGACCCCGAACCTCCCGAACCGCCGCGGGAGTTTGGACTGTTCGGAGAATCGGAGAACGGGCGGGGGCTGGCTCTCGTGCGGGCCTGTGCCGATCCGTGGGGATGGCAGCCGCTGTCCAGGAACGGCAACCGAGGCAACTATGTACGGTGTGAGCTGGCCCGGTCCTAGATCACGCCTGCCCGGGATCTTGAGTGCTTCTCAACAGCCCAAGGCTTGGGCGGCGGCTACGAGGTACGGCGGGAGGAGGTTCTGAAGCGCATCCCGCCGGCTCTTCGCGTCCCTGGGGTAGGAAGCTTCGATGGTGACGGAATACCGCTTGGTGCTACGGCCAGCAGCGTCCGTCGGATAGCCCGTGCACTGCGTCACTCCTACGATCTCTGAGTCCCACACCATGACTGATCCGTCGGGGTTGGCCTGTCCAAGTTCGTCGGCGGGAACTCCTAGATAGTTCAGGGCAATGTCCTTCACTCCGAGTGCATCCGGATACCGCTGCCCGGTGACCTTGATGGCGCTGTCGCCGTCGATCGTCACCTCACACCTCTGGGTGTCATCAGGGCCAGTCAGTGAGGTGCCGGTATCGATGGACTTCCCAGGCGGAAGAAGCGACTCCACGAGCTTGGCAGCTATCGGAACGCCGCACATCTTGGCAGGCACGGCATACTCCCGAGTCTCTTGGCCTGAACCACAACCAGTCATAAGTGCGGCAGTGACGATCGCGACTACACCAAGTACCCATGAAGTGCCTCTACGGTGCTCAGCCATGACGCGAATCCTCCCACTGTGACCCCTCAGAATGACTCGCTCCCGCCTGGGTGACAGCGGCCTTGCGCAGGTCCTCGATCGTGTCCTGGTTCAGGCGACCGTTGGCTGTCGCGCGGTCGACGGCTGCTGCCGCCGCGTCCTGGGTGCTTTCCCTACCTGCGGTGTATTCGAGTCCAGCCTCGTACCGTGCCTCCGTGGTGGTGTCCCGCTGAATGCTCTCCATGACCCCCGCCTGGATGTCTTCCACGGCCCAGCCTGCGACGTCCCCGACAACGGGCACCTTGATCGCCCCGGTCGCCAGGCCAAGACCTCGCCCCACCCACTTGCCGGCGGTCTCGGCGGACTCGTTGAAGTCAGCGTCGCTAGCGCGGTGAGTCTCGAAGATCGCTTCCGCGCGAGCCTCACTCATGATGCCCGCGACGATGGAGCCGGGAGCAACGGCCTGTTTGACCCGCTCGGAGTCGCTCACCGTGGAACTCGACTCACCATTGATCACATTGTCGACCATGCCACTCGTGTAAGCCTGCTGTGATCCCGTGATGGCTGCATAGGCGTCGGGATCCTGTCCAACGGCCGCAAGAAAGGGCTCGGTGGTCGAGGCCTGCAAATCAGCCGAAGCGCCGGAAACCGTCAGATCGTCGTGCCCGGACACGGCTCGCTGCACATCCCCCATGTATTCAGCCGCGATGTTGCCCAGACTGTCGCGGGCTGCCTCGTAGGGGGCGCCGTCCTTGCCGTTGAGGAGTTCGGGGCCTCCCTCGCCGCCGAACTTGTCCACGATCTGGCGGGCAAGGACGGCCTGATCGTCTGTGTGCGGGACGGAGTCGGCGTTGGGGCTGCCGTCCCAAGGACGACCGGTCGTGGCTGCTTCGAGAGCGTGGCCGAGGGAGTCCGGGAAGTTGGTGGCGGACTTCTCCATGGCGTCCGGATCGTGCCCCGTGATGTCGGGGAAGGACTCGTAGTCCCTGTTGACGAGGTAGTCCAGGTAGTTGGTTGACCCGTCGACATCGAGGGTGTCCTGGGGACTGCCCTTCGGGGAGCCGTCCTCCGCGTATTCCTGCATGGGTGGCGAGAAATAGTCCGTCGCCGCCTGCGGGCTGTGCCCCAGTGCCTCCAGCACGCTGTTCATCGGGTCGTAGCCGGCGCCGTTCTTGCCGGAGGGGTTGAAGCCGTACTGGGGGTCGCCGAAGTCGGATTTCGTGCTCGCGAAGAAGTACGGGTCCTTGGCGTGGAGTTGGGTGACGTGTTCCGCGATCGGGGTGAGGAAGGAGGAGTCGTAGTCGCCGTAGCGGAGGATGCCGCCGAGGAGTTGATAGCCGTAGGGGCCCTCGTTCATGCTGTCCGGGTACAGCTTGATGTGCTGGGTGCCGAGCTTGCGGAACTCGGCGGTCCACTGCTCCGAGAGGTGCGGGTCCTTGCCCGGGTTGGTGGCCGTGGCCAGCGTGTTGCCCATGTTGCGCTGCATGTCCTGGAGCAGCTTCTTGCGCTCGTCGCTCGCGTCGGACGTCTGGAGGGCGAGCTGACCGTAGAGCTTGAGGCTGCCTTCCTGACCGAGCTGTTTGTAGAAGTCCGTGGCGAAGACCGGGTCCTTCGCGTTGGCCTTCATCAGGTGGTTGAGCTCGGTCAACTCCGCGTCGGTGAGCTTGTCGCCCTTCTTCATCAGCTCGGCCGCGTGGGTGGCGTCGGCGGCGTCGAGGGACGTGACGACCTTGGAGTTGAAGTCGTCCGTGTAGCCGCCGAGGTCGCGGCGCAGGGCCCAGCAGGCGGTCTCGTCGGCGTCGGCGGCGCGCTGGAGGACGGCTGTGATGCGGGCGGCGAAGGCGTCGCAGGCCTGCTGCTGTTCCCGGATCAGGGCCTGGCCGTCAGGGTCGTGGCGGGCACCCACGTTCTGGGAGAGGTCGTTGCGCGGGGTGACCACACCCGTGGCGCTGACGTGCAACTCCTGCTTGCCGGCCTCGACATCGGCCAGGTGATGGAGGTCGTTCTTCGCCTTCTGCAGGTCTGTGTGGAGGGAGGCGAGGACACCCGCGATGCCCTCCGCCTCCTTCTGCGCGTCCGCGAACTCCTCCTGTGCCGCACGGACATCGCCCTCCGCCTTGGCCGCCGTCAACACCGGTTGGCGCCAGCCGGCCTGCTTGAACGGCCCCGCGACCTCGTCGGCGTACGCCGTGTGCAGGCCCTTGAACTTGGTGGCCGTCTCCTGCCAGCGGTCGGCGGCGGCCTTCAGGTTGCTGAGGTTGAGGTGGTACAGCTGCTCGTACGTCGGCATGACTGTGGTGGATCCCCGTGGTGTGTCGATCGCGATGGGCGGTGGCGGGCGCGTGTCGGGCTCAGCCGAACGGCGACGGCCGGCCCGACAGGGAGCGCATCGTCTGCGTGTTCGCCGTCTCCGTGCTCTGGTAGAGCAAGCCCGAGCCGCCGCACTGACGCGAGAGGCCGTCGCACTTCGTCGCCAGCGCGGACACCTGGCTGGACCACTGCTCCGCCAGGCCGGCCAGCGCACCGCCGAGACCGCCGTCCCAGTTGCCGCTGCCGAAGTCCTTGGACGCCGAGCGGGTCTCGTCCACCGGATGAGCACCGGTGGTGCGGGTACGGCCCGCCATCTCACCGGCGCCGGCACCCGCTCGATGCAGCGCCGCCGGATCCTCGATGTCTGTTCCGCCCGACATACCCCAGTCCCCCGTATCCGTTCTCCGCCGCAACGGGCAGAGAATCACGAAAACACCATGCGCAGAAGCCTGCTTATGCCGCTCACCCTACTGGAGCAACGGGATCGATTTCCGGTCGGAAAGGACCTCGACCACGAGCCCGTCAACGGTTCGGCATGCCGACAGACGACTCCGGCCCCTCTCACAGCCTGCCGAAAACGACCCCGCGCCAGGTCCAGCCCAGCTTGAGGACGGTGGCCCGAAGGGGGGCGCGCAGTTCCGAGCTGTCGAAGTGGAAATACTCCTTCGCTTCAAGCCGACCGTCGTCCCCGTGCTGGATCTTCCGGTAGCTGGAGACGGTCCGGCCCGGCCCACGCGTGTATGCCGAGGAGATCTGGATCCTCGGCGGATTCCCGACGCGTTCGACCGCCCACCCTTCCTCAAGGGCACGCACTTCACGGTCCGCGCGGTCGAGGCGCATGCTGATCCTCACGGCGCGAGACAGCTGGGACCCGAGGAAGAGGGGTTGCCAAACGGGCTCCGACAGCCGCCACTCCGCCACCAGTTCGGCGCCTTCGGCGGCGCCGTCCCGGATAACATAGGGGACATCTGACCGATTGAGGCCAAGGAGGGCTGTCAGTACCTCCTCGGCCGGGGCGGATGCGACGCCGTCAGCTGGGCGCCGGGTTCCGGTCAACTTGTCGAAGAGTCCCATTGATTCACCGTACGAGGATCGGGACCGCCGTTACAAGATCACCGCTTTGCTGCGAGACTGCGGCCCATGCGACCACCGTCACGCCAGGCTTTGGCGTCTCTCTTCGTTCTTGGCTCACTGGCCGTAGGGGGTACGGGCTGTTCGGGCAGCAGCACCGGAGCCGGCAGTGGCGAAGCCGACAACAGGACCGGGCTCCAGAACGCGCTCGCCTCCGTTCCGGAATCGGCCGCCGCCGAGACCGTCTCGTATGCCGATGTCGCCGTCATACGAGACCTGATCGCCAAGGACTCGGAGCAGTTCGGCGGCCTGGGGAACTACGGCATACCGGAGTTGGCCACCTACAGCGATGAAACGCCTCGCCAGGAATGGGGCTTCGACGAGAAGACGGTTGCGACTTCCGTCGTCGTCGGCGCCTCCAACTCCCGTCTGACCGGGGAGTTCGACACGGCCACGATCGCCAAGGCCCTTGAGCGCAAGGGCTACAGAGCCAGCGACACGGACGGCGGCACGCTCCTGAAGAAGACCGGGGACGAAACCACCTACCAGGTCTCCGATTCGGTGCGCGTCGCCAGGCACGACTCGGACGGGGCCGGTCTGGGGTTCGGTGAGCCGGAGAGATCCGTCGCCGGTGATCCCGCCTACGCGGCGGTGGACGAGTGCCTCGGCAATGTCTACTACGCGTCCTTCTACGGAAAGCGGGAGAAGAAGGACGTCGTCCTTCTCGCGATCGGTGCGCGTCTCGGCGCCGACGGCAGTTCGACGGAGACCCTCTGTACGGTCAACTCGTCGGAGGCCGCCGCCCAGAGCGCCGCCACCAAGCTGCGCGAGAAGACGAAGGACGGCGAACCGTACGCGGGTGCCAAGGTCACCGTCAGAAACGGTGAGACCCACATCGTGTCCATGACCTGGAGGAACAGCAGCGAGCCACGCCTTCGCCCCCGGGACAACGACAAGACGAACATCCTGCCGGGCCTACTGCTGCTGACTGGACGAAGCTGAGATGTTCCAGGGCACTCCGCGGAAGGGCGAAGGGCAGGGTATGCGGCATGAGTGACCCTGTCGGCACGTACTCGATCATCCTGCCCCGTGACCTCGCCGAGGCCGCCAAGGCCCGCAGCGGCCCCTCCGGGCTGTCCGCCTACGTGGCCGCAGCCGTCGCCAGGCAGATCGAACGCGACAACCTCAACGACCTCATCCAGGCCGCGGAGGCGGAGCACGGGCCTGTCACCGGTGAGGAAATCCAGGCCTTGCGTGACCAGCTGAACCAGGCCCGTCAGCAGTAGGTACGAGGCGGAGCAAGTGCCGCGTGAGCCGACTTAGGCCGTCCCCGGCGGCACCCTGGTCCTCGACAGCGAAGGACTGACCAAGGCCGCGCTGCGTGACCGCACGGTCACCGGCTGGCTCACCCTGGCCCGCGCCGACGACCTGCGTGTGATCACCTGCGCCGCCACCCTCGTGGAAGTGGTGCACCCTCGGATCAGCCGTCCTGCTCTGGAGTGGACCCTGTCCCGCCTCGTCGTGGAACCGGTGACCGCGCCGATCGCCCGCAGGGCCGCCGCGCTCCTCGCCGACGCGGGGCTCCACGGCCACGAGTACGCCATCGACGCCGTGCTCGGCGCCGTCGCCCTCCCCGCCCCGGACCGGTCACCATCATCAAGGTTTGACGGGGCACAGGTTACGGCCGGTACACCGCCCACGTCTTCGGTGTCTCCGACACCTTCACCGCCGTGAGTTCGGGCAGTTCACCGCGCCATCTGTCGAAGATCCACTTGGCGAGGTTCTCCGCTGTGGGAGAGGCACCCCCCCCCATCGATTCATTGAGGTGCCGGTGGTCGAGGGTGTCGTCCATCCACTTCTTGAACGTGTCGAGGTCCCGGTAGTCCCGTACGAAGCCGGGAGGGAGCAGCGCGTCGTCCCGCGCCGAGAGTTCGAGGACGACGATGTAGTTGTGGCCGTGCATGCGTGCGCAGGGGTGCCAGGCAGGGAGCTGGTCGAGGACGTGGCTGGCGGAGAAGTGGAACTCCTTGGTTATCTCGAACACTCTTTCCGCCTCCTTCTAGTCCTGCGTATGCGCGTCGTCCTCGTCCTGAACTGTAGCCGCGTCCGCGAAGAGGGCCTGATTGAGCGGTACGGCGGTCAGGAAGCGTTCCCGCCGACGCGGGTCGGCGATGCTGTCCGCCTTGCGGCGCAGCTCGGCGCGGGCCCGCTCCAGCAGGCCGGCCGCCTCCTCGTCGGCGCCGACGGCTGTCAGGGCGCGCGACACGTCGTACAGGACCTCTTCCGTGCGCAGGGCGGGCATCGTGCCCCGCTCCTCGAGGAGCGCGTAGGCCGCGCGGGCGTCCTCGGCCGCTTCCCCGACCACTCCCTCCGCGAGCCGGAGACGGCTGCGCAGAGCGAAGGCGGCGATGCGGCTGCGGTGCATCTTCGTGGTCTCGGTCTCGTCGAGGGTGTCCCCGATCAGCTGGAGCGCCATCCTGGAGTCCTCCCCCACGGCCATGAGCACGTTCACGTACAGGTTGCGGACGATGGGCACGAGGTTGATCAGCCACGTCTTCTGCGTTTCGAGCCAGGCCGCCCGGATCCGCTCCAGTGCCTCCGGAGCGCGCTCGGGTGTGCCGGAGGCGATCAGAGCGAGGAGGGCGTTGTTGTACGCGTGCCAGCCGCTGATGGGCTCGCTCTCCTCCTGGTACTCCTCCTCGAAGGACAGTGCCCTGGTGAGTGCGGCCTCAGCCTTGGTCATCTCGCCCAGCGCGATGTGGAGTTGGGCGAGGTAGTTCAGCGCTATGGGCAGTTCGCCGCGCATCTTCTCGTCGCCCAGCCGCTCGACGCAGCGCAGCAGTCGTTGCCGGGCTTCGTCGAAGCGCCCCGCGTCGAAGAGGTTGACGCCGATCTGCATCTCGTTGAGGTTGCGGGCGTGCTGGAGCACCGGGCTTGCGGCATCGCCGAGTTGGGGTGCGGAGGCGTACAGCTCCTCGGCTTCGAACAGCACCCTCAGGCCGGCTTCCAGGTCGCGCTTGGGAAGCTGGCGGCCGTACTCGACGAGAGCGACGTAGAGCGCTTCCGTGCCCTGCGGACCGCACGCGCGGGCGAGGTCGACCGCCTCCCGGAGTTTGTCCAGTGAGGGTTCGAGGCCGTGTACCGCGAGCAGGGTCTTGCCGCGCAGCAGTGAGGTACGGGCCACCTGCACGGGATCACCGAGGCGGCGGGCCGATTCCTCGGCCTCGGCCGCCAGCGTGT
Source organism: Streptomyces sp. NPDC047072 (assembly GCF_040643855.1). Taxonomy (NCBI): domain Bacteria; kingdom Bacillati; phylum Actinomycetota; class Actinomycetes; order Kitasatosporales; family Streptomycetaceae; genus Streptomyces; species Streptomyces sp. NPDC047072. Next base: position 30,283 of record NZ_JBEYVC010000097.1, read on the forward strand.
CGATCTCGGGCGACTGTACCCGGCTCTCGCTGCCCTTCCAGCGCACCTCTGTGAGGCTCAGAAGCAGTTCGGCGGACTCCACGAGCCGACGGTCGCGCTCCGGGCTCGCCTCAGGGAGCTGCCGGACCGAGTCGAGGGCCGTCCGGCAGTACTTCTCGGCCTGGACGAACGCCAGCTCGTCCACCGCCACGGACCGGGCGAGCCGGTAGTGGGCGTCGGCGCTGGCGGCGGCACGGGCGGGTCCGGCCGAGCGCAAATGGTCGGCGATCATGACGCGGATCTCGCGTGGCAGGTCCTCGCCGGCCCGCGGGAGCCGCTCCAGGGCGTCGGCGATCGCGGCGTGCCTCGACAGCCGCGCCCCCTCGGTCTGCCGCTCCTCCCGGATGCAGGACTGGAGGGCCTGGTGCTCGAAGTCGTACCAGTCGACGTGCAGTCCGTGCGCCCAGCCCGGCATGTCCGCACGACGCCGTTCACGCACCAGGCCGTGGTCGCTCACCACGTCGTGCAGTAGGTCCTGTACGCGGATCTGGGGGATCCCGGTCACCTCGGCGAGCGTGTGCGAGAAGAAGAACGGGCCCACGGTGGCGCCGAGTACGAGGAGTTCGCGGGCTTCGGGGTCGAGACGGCGGAAGCGGGCCCTGACCGCCTGCGGCAGTTCGCGCGGGAGCGGTACGTCCATCCCCTGGCCGGGACGCCACAGCTTGAGGACCTGGTCCACGAAGACGGGGCGTCCGCCGGTCACCTCGTACACCTGGTCGGCGAACCCGGCGGGCACGTCCTGGTCTCGGAGTCTGGCCGCCACCAGGTCCCGGACGGCCCAGTCCGGCAGGTCCTCGACCTCGTGCCGGGCGACCAGCAGTCTGTGGTTCTTCTCGCACTCGTGGAGCAGCTGCTCGATCTGGGCGCCGCTCTCCGTCGTGGACGCGTAGGAGCCGAGGCCCAGCACCAGGGCGAGCGGCTCGCCTTCCAGCTTCTTGAGCAGTGTGTGGAGGACCTGACGGCTGCTCTCGTCGAGCAACTGGACATCGTCGATCAGCAGCAGCACGGGTGCGCCGTCACGGGCCTCCGCCAGCAGCGCCTCGACCAGCTGGTGGGTCATGGCCCACGGCAGCGACTCCCAGCTGCCCGCCGGGGTGGATCCGGTGGCCAGAGCCGCGGCGATGCCGGTCCTTCCCGCGTCGACCACGTCTTTGAAGCCGGGCACGACGAAGGACAAGAGGGCCGGAAAAGCGGCGGCGATGCCTCGCGCCAGCGCACGCGCCCACCGAGTCCACGCTTCCCGCCGCGCGGGGACGAGCTCAGTTCGGCGAGGGCGTCAAGAAACGGCCCGTATTCGCCTCCTCTGCCGAGTCCCGGCACACAGCTCACCAGCACCACGCGGCAGGGGCCGTCGGCATGCTTGCGACACACTTCAGCGAAGAGGGACGTCTTGCCCATCCCCGGGCGGGCCTTGACGATCAGGACGCTGCCGCTGCCCTCCGCGAGTCGCCTCGCGACACTTCCGATCACGTCCAGGCTGTTCTCGCGGTCGACGAACACCTCCGTCACTGTGCCCCTCCCGTTGGCTACTTGAGCATGTCGCACGTCAACATCAGGTGTGGTCAGGGTATTTGACGCGAGTCGATCTACGAAGGGGTTCCGCCGAGTCGTAGATGCCTGCCAGGTCGACGAGTTGCATGTCCGGTGAGGTTGCGGCGACGAGGACGGACAAGTACAGGGCGGTGTCACGGAGATATAGAAGTACGTCTACATAAAACGCACCTCTATATCTGGCGGACCGCTGTTCCAGGAGCTGCCCGAGGAGAGACCAGCCAGGCACAGCAGGCCTCGCCTACGAGCGTGCCGGATTCAGGCCTTCTCTCGTAGTTTCCGGAGGGACCGTCAGTGCGCAGACCCTCGGGGGGGGAGCTGCGGAGGGAGATCCGGGACGGGGCCCCCAATGTGGGGTTCGCTCAGCAGGACCATGGCACCAAGGGCATGTGGCTCTTCGTGAGCCCGGTCGCCGGCTGACGACTTCATGGCCGGCCGGGTGAGCTGCTCGAACGGCCCGGGGGTACCGTTCTCCGCCCGGTTCTGAGTAGCCGTACTCATGCCCGGTGTGTCCTGGCTGGTGAGACTTCGGGTATGAGGCGACTTTCCGGCAAGGCGGCGGTACTGGTGGGTCTGTGTGCGGTGGCTCTCACCGCGTGCGGGGTCGAACGGGCTAATGGGAAAGGGGAGTTGAGCGAGTCCCCGAAGCGGGACGCCGGTGCTTCGGTGGTGGGCTCGCCGTCCGACGGGGACACCGAGGGGCCCGGCTTCCTGACCTTCATGCAACTGCTCAACTCCCTTGCCGAGCCCTGTGTGGAGGACCTCGCGTCGGCTCCGGGGCTGTCCGAGGAGGAGGCGGACGAATTGGCGAGCGTACGGCCCTCCGGGTCGCCGCCTCCCGAGCTTGTCCTTCCTGACGAGCGGCCGCCCACCGACGACGTCCGGGATCCCTCCGCCGCCACGGAGGAGACGGAGTTGAGCGACGTGGAGCGATGCGAGGCCGACGTCCACGAACGCCGTATCACCCGCGCGCTCCGGGACAACGCCGATCCGACGCCCGAGCAGGTCCGCACGACGCTGGTGGGGCTCGGCTACATCGACAAGCGGATCCACGGCCCCGAACGCGCGGGCGCCCGCGTGGAGTTCACGCTCGATCTACGGGTGCTGGGCGGCCATCTGTGCCTGGACGGCCGCACCGGCGGCGGTACGACCGTCATCGAGTCCTACGGCGCGTCCCCGGAGGTCGAGTGCCGGGATGTGCGGGTCGACGAGGCCAGCAGTTCCTGAAGGTCGCGTATGAGGATCAGGTCGTAGCGGTCGACGGCGGCGAGGCGCTCGAAGATCCGGAGGGCCGTCGCCGCCTGCCGTTCGAGGTCCGAGTCGAAGTCGCGGACGGTGAGGAGAGCGTCGTAGCGCTCGAACGGGATGCCGTGGTCGTCCTCGTAGTCGTGGGTGAACTCCAACTCGACCGCCGCGTGCCCGAGGTTCGCGGAGTGGTCGACGAACTCGTCGGCGGACGGCTTCAGTTCGACTCCACAGGCCGCGCCGACGTCTTCGACGAGCTGTCGGCGCGAGTCTCCGGGGTGGAGGAAGACGTAGTGGTACTCACTCATGCGACACCGGCACACCCGTAGGCTCGGTCAGTTCTCTCCTCGGGGGAAGGAGACCTCCACTCGGCGGTTCTTCTTGCGGCCTGCCTCTGTGGTGTTGGGGGCGATCGGGTAGTCCTCCGAGTAGCCGCGGACCTCGTAGGTGATGCCGGAGTTCTTGAGTTCCTGGTCGAGGACGTCCTGGACGGCGTTGGCGCGTTGGCGGGAGAGGGTGAGGCCGTGGGCGTAGCTGCCGAGGTTGTCCGTGAAGCCGAAGACGCGGATCTGGGTGGCGTTCTGCGCCTTGATCTCGTCGGCGATCGCGGAGATCCTCGCTCTCGCATCGCCGCCGAGCTTCGCGCTGTCCTTGCTGAACAGGACCTCGGCCTGGAGGGCGAACTTCACGTCCGCGTTGGTGTCCTCCCGGCGTTCGTCACCGCTCTGGTCCTCGACGACCTGCTTGATGTCCAGGACCTTGGGTTCGGCGAGGGTGGCGCCTTCGGGGAGTTTCAGGTCCGGGTCGTTGGGGTCCACCTCGACGGGGGCGGTGGCGGAGGGTTCGGTGCCAGGGGGGTAGCTGGGGTCGGTGTCGTCCGCGTGGGCGGGGGTCAGGGTCAGGGTGGCGAGGGCGGTGGCCAGGGTGAGGGTCAGGGCGAGGCGGGGGCGGATGTGCGTGGGCATGGGGCGCCTCATCCGGAGATCGTGATGTCGGCGGGCGCGAACATGGGCAGTTGGAAGGAGACCTCGGAGGTGCCCGCGGGGGGCGCGGGGAACTGCATGAAGACCGGGATGGTCTCGCCGCCCTTGATGGTCGAGACGCCGGTGGTGGTGAGGGGGCGGCCGTCCGTGTCGCGCAGGACGTAGTAGCGCTTCTTCCCCTTCGAGTCCACCAGGGTGGCTCCGCCGAAGGACCGGCCGTTGCGGATGATCTCGGTTTCGTTGCCGCTCAGTTGGGCGGGGATGGTCAGGATCTTGTCGCCGTCGTTCTTCAGGTCGCCGCTGACGGTGACGAAGCCGCCGGAGTCCCGGGCGGCCGAAGTGATCTGCAACAGCAGGCCGTTGGGTCCCTTCAGCTCGGCCAGCGGGGTGTCCGACTGCCCTTCCTGAGTGCTCGGCCCGGAGTCGCCGCCCTTGGAGGCCGACGCCGAGGCCTCCGGTTTCTTGTCCTCGTCGCCGCCTCCGCCGCAGCCGGCCACGCCGACGGCCAGTCCGGTCGCGAGCGTCAACGCGACCATCCCCCGGCGGGCCTTCGCCGTGAACCGCATGCTCATCACTGTGTTTCCTTCATCACTCGTCGTCAGCCAGGTGGACGTCGAAGAGGTCCTCGGGTCCGGGGAGGTTCGTGAGGTCCTCGGGGTCCAGGGTCCACTCCCGGTCCCTGCAGGTGAGTTTCGGCAGCACGGCCGGGTCCGCGCCCGCTCCGGGGAGTTCGAAGTCGCAGATCGGATCGATGACGGCGGTGGCGGACTCCGTCGCATGCCGGCTCTCGGTGCCGGGGACGATGGAGTCGCCGACGGACTTGTCGTTCCTGGTCTCCACCTTGTATCCCGGAGGCAGTCCCGGCAGCGAGTCGCAGCCGGTCACGGTGGCGTTGTTCTGCGCGGCCAGTTGGCCCGCCCGTGCGCAGCCGTCGAACGGCACTCCGTCGCCGTCGAAGATCGCCTGCCACTTGGTCGGGTCGAGGATGTTCAGCACCCACTCGTCCCTGAGCTGGTCGCGGGTGTCCAGCGCCGCCGCCAGCGCCGCCGCGTCCGCCGCCGTCTGGGCGCCGTTGCGATTCGCCGCCGCCTGGCCGACCGCGAGGTAGGCGAACGCGAGAAAGAGCAGACCCGCCACCACCGTGATGTAGATGGGGAAGGCCTGCCCTGAGTCGTCGAACCTACGGGGCCCTGTCAGCCGTTGATCACTTCGGTGATCTTGTCCGTGATCGCGTTGTAGATCGTCTGCCCGATGTCCGTCCCCGTGATCGCCAGCACGATCGCGACCACCACGGCGATGATCCCCAGGTACTCGACCGCGGTCTGACCCTCGTCCTTGCTGAACCTGCTCATGGCGGAGCCTCTCCGTGTCGCTGCCGTCGGCATCCGGAACGTAAGGCTCAGTATCGGGTGGGTTCCAGGGTCCGTGGGCCCAAAGCCGGGCCCAAATCGGGGTCATCGCGGCTCACCCCCGCCCAGCCACCTCGCGGTCGCCTCGGCGCGGCTCGTGCTGTGGAGCTTGGCGAAGATGCGGTTGATGTGGTTCTTGACCGTCTTCTCGCTGATGAAGCAGGCGGCGGCGATCTGCTGGTTGGTCAGGCCGGACGCGATGAGGTCCATGATCTCCGCCTCCCTCGTGCTGAGTTGGGAACGAGTCCTCCCCAACGACGACTGTCCCACAGATGGTTGCAGTTGCGAAAGCCCTTGCGGGGATTTTGTGGAGACGGCAGTTGGGAGATCTGCGCCCAAGTGTGCAGTCGCACTTGACGAACCCCTGAGCTCGGCCAGCAGCGCGCCCGTCGCCGTCGGGGTGACATGCGCCCTGCCCTGCGTCACATCCCGTACGGCCACCGTCAACTGGTCGGCCGTGAACTCCCCGTGGACCAGGTAGCCGCCCGCCCCGCGCCGCAGCGCCTCCCGTACGATCTCCGGCTCCCCGCTGTACGTCAGCATCAGCACCGGTGCCAGCGGGACGAGGTGCGGGAGGGCCGTGATGCCGTCCACACCCGGCATCCGGACGTCCAGGAGGATCACGTCGGGGCGGTGCCGGAGCGCGGCCTCGTACGCCTCGCGGCCGTCCGCGGCCTCCCCTACGACCGTGATGTCCGCGCGGCCCGACAGGAGTGCGGTCAGGCCCGCCCGGACCACCGGGTTGTCGTCCGCCACGACGATCCGCAGGGGTGGTGGCGCCGGGGGATCAGGCGGCGGCCGACGGTCCGACATCGCGCGGCCTCCTCTCGGGGACGGGGAGGGGCAAGGGGGGTGACTGCGCGGGGGCCAGCGGGAGTTCCACCACGACCTCGGTGCCCTGAGCCCCCGCTCCACGGCCGATACGGATACGCGCGCCCATCGACTCGGCGCGTTCCACCATGCCGACCAGACCGAAGTGGCCCGCCCTGCGGAGTTCGTCGAGGGCCGTGTGCGGGGGCAGGCCCCGGCCGTCGTCGTGGACGCTGATGCGGAGCAGGTCCGGCTCGATCTCGGCCGTCACGTCCACATGGGTCGCCGCCGCGTGGCGGTGGGCGTTCTCCATCGCCTCCTCGGTGATGGACAGGAGGTGGCGGGCCACCGGTTCGGGGAGGGGTGGCGCGGAAGCCGCCCCGCGGTAGGTCGCCTTCAGGGTCGTACGTGCGGTGAAGTCCCTTGTACGGGACTCCAGTTCCGTCAGTACGTCGGCGCAGGCGGGGGCCTGTTCGCCGCGCAGGTCCGTGAGCAGGGCGCGGGACTCCGTCGCGGCTCGGCGGGCCGCCCTGGCCACCAGGTCCGCCTGCTGCCGCAGCAACGCGGGGTTCGGGGCGGGCGCGGCGGCCGTCGTCGCCAGGCCCTCCGCGGCCAGGGCCACGCCGTGCAGGGTCTTGGCGACCGAGTCGTGCATCTCCCTTGCCAGCCGGGCCCGTTCCTCGCTGACCGCCTCCGCGACGGCCAGGCGGGAGCGCATCGCGGTGAGGGCCTGGGTCGCCGTGCCGAAGCGGAGCAGGAGACCGCGGAGGGTCGAGCCGACCGCGCCGGTGATCACGCAGAAACCGGGGAGGAGCAGGGTCTCGGCGGGGCCCGCGGTGCTGTGCGGGAGGGCCGTCTGGACCACCACGAGGATCAGGGACTGGAGAGAGGCGAAGACGGCGGCGCCGCGCCAGCTGTAGGCGATGCCGGCGAGGAGGGGGGTGCAGACGCTGACGTAGGCGAGCGTGGTGTCGGGGCCCGCGGAGACGAGGAGGAGGGAGCCGAAGAGGGTGTCGGCGGCGAGGAGGGTGGGGTGGCGCAGGAGGAGGGGGCCGAAGCGTTCCCAGTCCCGGAAGAGGGCGTACGACACCATGAACGTGACGACGACCGCGGCGCCGACGAGGCGTTGGCCGAGGCCGGGGTTGGCGTTGAGGAGGGCGGCGGGGGCGGCGATCGCGATCATCGCGAGGCGGAACCCGAACACCTGGCGGCACATGGCCTGAAGGGCGTTCACCTGGATCGACAGCCCCGGCTCGGCATCGGCGGCCTCATGTCCGTTCATCGTCATCACCCCACCCCCTACTTCCCCGTGATCGTGCCGAAGTCGGTGCCCGAGCCCAGCAGCAGGCCCGCCGCCAGCAGCAGCATCGTCGCCGGGACCATGAACGTCGTGATCATCATCGTGGCCTTGGGGACCGCGCGGGCGGCCTTGCGGCGGGCGTTCTGGGCGTCCGTGCGGCGCATGTCCTTGGCCAGGGAGACCAGCGTGTCGACGATCGGCGCGCCCAGTTCCTCCCCCTGCTGGAGGGCCGTCACGAACATCGCCACCTGTTCGGAGTCGTTGCGGCGGCGCAGTTCCGCGAAGGCCTGGCGGCGGCTCATGCCGAGGTCCATCTGGCGGAGCGTGATGCGCAGTTCGTCGGCCCAGGGGCCCTCGTACTTGGAGGCCACCCGGTCCAGCGCCTGCCGGAAGCCGAGCCCCGCGCTCACGACCACCGCGAGGACGTCCAGGAAGTCCGGCAGGGTGCGCTCGATGACGTCCTTCCTGACCCGGATCGCCGACCAGATGCCGACCTCCGTCCAGAACGCCCCGAAGGCCAGCAGGAGCAGGGCCACCAGGATCTGGCCGCGCAGCAGGAAGACCAGGAAGCCCAGGCCGCCGAGGAAGCCGTAGACCGCCCGGCGGGCCGCGTAGCGGTTGATGGTCAGGCCGCCGGGGTTGCCCGCGAGGTCGATCCTGCGGCGGTACTTGGCGACCTGCTTGGGGCCCATCAGGCGCAGCACCATGGGCGCGTAGCGCATGCCCATGCGGTCGACCAGGGAGTCGACCGCGCCGGTGCGGGTGGAGCCGACCTCCAGGGCCAGCATCAGGTCGCCGGGGAGTTTGGCGTCCGCCCGGTACATGCGGATCCCGGCGAAGATCCCCCACACGCTCACGGCCATCAGCAGGGCCAGTCCCAGTGCGATCATGTCCGCCCCCTCACACGTCGATCCGGGAGAGGCGGCGGATCAGGATGAAGCCGACCGCGTAGAGGGCGAAGGCGATGATCACCGCCCCCTGTCCGAGGGGCGAGCCCGTCATACGGTCCAGCGCGCCGTCCTTCACGCCGTTCATGAGGAAGAGCGAGCCGATGCCGAGCACGGGGACGGCGTACGAGGTCATGCTGACCTGGGAGAGCTGGGTGCGGACCTCGCGCCGGGTCTCCTTGCGCTCCTCCAGCGTCTCGGTCAGATTCCGCAGAGCACTCACCACTTGACCGCCCGCCCGGTTGGAGAGCACCAACGTCGTCACCAGGACGACCAGTTCGCGGGACGGCAGCCGCTGGGCCATCTCGTCGAGCGCGTCCTCCATCGAGACGCCGACGGCCAGTTGGTTGGCGACCTTCGCCAACTCCTCGCCCGCCGGGGCCTCCAGCTCCTCCGCGGCCATGCCGATCGCGGTGCGCAGGGCCAGGCCCGCGTGGGTGGCGTTGGCCAGGATGCGGGCCAGTTCGGGGAGTTGGTTGATGAACTTCTCGATGCGCTTCTGGCGCTGCCAATTGAGGAACTGGACGGCGGCCCAGACGCCCAGCAACCCGGCGATCGGCCCGAAGAAGGGCGCGAGCGTCTCGGCGCCGACCAGCCACAGACCGGCCACCGCGGCGAGCATCACCGCGAAGAAGTCACCCGGGGTGATGTCCAACCCGGTTGCCGCGAGCCGGAGTTCGAGCTGCCGGCCGAGCCGGGTGCGGCGCAGCCGGCGGTCCAGGTCGCGGAAGTAGCGCCGGCGTCCGGTGTACGACACCTGGCCCGCGGACGAGAGGCGGTCGACGAGGGCCGCCCGCTGGGCCCGGCCCTTGGCGTAGACATGGACGCCGATCACGGCCAGCACACAGGTCAACAGGGCCACGCCGGTGGTCAGATCGATGAGGGAGTCGAGGTCCATGGGGGCCTACCTGGCTTCTCGGAGGGCCAACTCGGCCGGGGACTGGGCCACACCGAAGGCCTGGGGGGTGGGCTGGCTCGCCATGTAGAG